>NZ_JBXAWK010000027.1:0-81590 GCF_057291755.1 Kitasatospora sp. UYEF31 | reverse complement strand
TGAATGCTTTCTCGACAATCGCATCCTGGCAGGTCAGGGGCACCTTTTCAGTTCAACTTGACGGTTGGTCAACTTCCGTTGAATAGGCGAGGTCAACACCGGTGGCGTGCCGTTGAACGTCTTCGAGCTGCTCACCGCCACCTACGCGGGAGACCACGACCACGAACGTGAGTTCGGCACGGACTACAGCCTTCCCGAAGTCTGGCGGGACATCAAGAAGAATCTGTGCGGTCAGTACCCGGTGTTCGGCAGCCTCGAAAAGGGACCTGAGGACGGCCTCAGCAGCAGCGACTTCCTTCAGGCCGTCAGCCTGGTGCGCACCTGGGAGCGCAAGCGGGACGGCACCGCCGCAGCTGTCGCCTGTAAGCGACGCGACCTGTTGAATCTTCCGCTCGCGGACTTTCGCAGGGGAAAAACTCCGCCACTCGTTCAAGATCGAAGATTTGCCCGCAGCCCGAGGCCGGGTGAAGTCCGTACTGCCTGGCACGACTCTGCGGCAGGCCACCTACATCATGCGCGAGCGGAACTTCTCCCAACTGCCAGTACTGGAAGGGACCTCCACGCTCCACGGCGTCATCACCTGGCAGTCGGTAGCTGCGATGCACGCCAAAAATGCCGCACAGACCCTCGAGAACGCGACGATCAAAGAGGGTTATCCCGTCGCCGAGATCCACCTGGACCTCTTCCCTTATCTGCCGCTGGTGAGCCAGCACGGCTACCTGCTCGTCCGGGACAACGACGGCTCGCTCTGTGGTCTTGTGACCGCTGCGGACATGACCACGCACTACACCGCGCGGATGCGTCCCCTCTATCTCGTCGGCGAGATCGAGTACCGGCTGCGCAGGTGCCTCGGTCCGGTCTTCGACGGAGCGGCCGTCTCCGCGGTTCAGCACAAGAACAAGCAGACCGGGAAGATCACGGATCTGATGTTCGGCCAGTATCAGCAACTCCTGGGCAAGGCAGCGAACTGGCAGGCCCTCGGCTGGAACGGCGTCGACCACAAGAAGTTCCTGGACCAGCTCAACAGGGTGCGGGAAATCCGCAACGCGATCGCCCATTTCGACTCAACGCCGTTGACCGACCGCAACCTGGATGTGCTGATCAGCTTCGCGGCGCTGCTCAGGCAGTTGCAGCCCAACTGACGCCGGCCGTGACCCGGTTCCCGTCCCCAAATGGTTCGGGGCGGCCAGCAGCCACCCCGACCCCACTCACCCCAGCCCGAACTGCTCCCGCAGCAACCCTTGGTTCAGCCGCAGTGTCCGCCCGTCCGGCAGGGTTTCCAGCGCCTGGACGCCGTCGTAGTTCAGCAACTGCCGCAGCACTGCCGCGAAGCCGTCCGCCCGCATCGCACGCTCGCCGATGCGCTGGGCCAGAGCCGTCACCGGCAGAGTCCCGCCGGCTTCGAGCAACGCGTGCAGCGCCTTTTCGACCTTGACCAGGTCGGGTTTGCGGGCCAGCAGACCCACCTGCCCCTGGAAGGCCTCCGCGGCGAGCAGTCCGCTGACCAGAGCTTCCCGCGGCGGGACGACCTTGGCGATCAGCAGTGCGTCCCCGGCTGCGGAGCCCGCCGCGGGTTCCAGCGATACGTCGAAGAGCGACTCATGGCTCGCGTCGGTCCCGGCTGTGCCCTTGCGCTGCTTGGTGGGCCGTACGGGCTTCTTCGGTTCCGGAGCGGCGGTCGCAGCGGCCGGCCCGGCGGATACCGCCTCCAGCGCGCCGGAGGGGTGTCCCCACCAGGCCGGCTGTGGGTTGCCCAACTCCTGCCAGCCCTTGGGTGGTTCCGCCCCGAACGGCAGGAAGGCCAGCATCGGGATGGCGAACTCAGCGAGTGCCGCGCCGCCGTGGTAGCCGGCTTTCAGCGAGGTGTAGCGGGAGTCCGCGTCCCACAGCGCGACGATCTCCCCACCGGGTTCCGGTGCGAGGACACGTGGGCCACGAAGGGTGATCTCGGTATCGGCCAGCGGGCCGCCGGGGACCCGGTGCCGGGCCGAGAGCGCGGTGCCGGCCTCGACCTTGACGCCGTGCCGGTCGATGACATGTCCGTGGTCGCTGACCAGGATGACTGCCCGGCCCTGGGCTGCGGCGGTCCGCAGCAGGCCCTGTAGTCCAGCTACGTGCTCGATCCGCCAGGCGCCGTCGCCGGACTTCTGTTCCTTCGCGAGCCGGTCGTCGATGGTGTTGAGTACGACGGCCACCTGGGTCGCGCTGCTGTTCAGCGCCGAGTTCAGCTCGTTGCCGAAGGGGTCGCCGGCCCGTTCGCCGCGCAGGTCGTTCTTGTGGAAGACGGCGACATCGGCTCCGCCCCAGAAACGGTGGGCGGGGAAGAGTCGTTTCTCGTCGGCCTGAGCACCCGTCATCAGTTTGCCCGCGAACAGTGAAGCCCGGGACACCGCCGTGATGGTGGGCAGTGCGGCGGCGACCGCCCGCCGCAGCGGGGCTTCCCCGCCGGGGCGGGGAAGCGGGTCGTACTCGGCCCAGTGCTGCCGGATCTCCTCGCCGAGCTCCGCCGCGATCGCGGCGCTCATGCCGTCGAGGACCAGGAGCAGGACCCGCTGCCTGCCGGCCTTCACGACCGGGCCTACGACCCGGGCGAGGAAGGTCTCCACAGTCAGCATCGAGCCGGGGTCCGTGCCGTTGGACGTCCAGACCGCGAGGGTACGGGCGAACTGCCGGTCGATGGCCTTCCTGCGGGTGCGTGCCGCGGAACCCAGGCTGTCGTACGCGGACTTCAGCACGGGGTCGGGGTCGCCACCCGCCTCGATGTGCTCGAGTGCCAGGTCGACCCAGCCGGTCTCGTTGACGTGGCGGCTTATCCCGGCGGCCACCGTGTCCACCTCCACCGCCGGGTCGGTGGCGAGCCAGGCGGCGAGCCGCTGGGCCATGCGGGCGCGTTCGATCCGGGTCCGGGCGTCCGCCACGGGGGCGAGCCGGTGCCGGGTCAGGGACTTCACCGCCTGGGCGGTGGTCCGCGGGTCGCCGCTTGCGAGCGCGTGTCCGACGGCGGCAAAACGTGCCTCAAGTCCCGTGGCCAGCAAGGGACTTGCCTCAGCGGACCGCTGGGCGCCGAACTGCTGGACGAGTGCGGCCGCACGGTCCAGGACGGTCCCGGTCAGCCGTCGGGCGGTCGCCGCTTCCTCATCGAATCCGGAGTCGGACGCAGCGCGCCCGCTCAGCAGGAGGGCGGAGACGAACTCCTCGCAGGCCCGGCCGAAGGCCGCGACGAGCACGTCGAGTTCTTCGCCCCGGGCGGGTGGCTCGTCGCCGAACCAGCGTTCGGCGCGGCCGCGGGCGCGGTGGTTCCCGGCCTCCGCCTGGGTGTCGGCGTGGTTCCACAACGCCGCGCAGACCAGCCCGAACGCGACCGCGTCCGGGCCGTGTTCGGCACCGACCAGGGCGAGCAGCGCACGGCCGGTGAGCCCGGCCTGGTCCACCTCGCCGAGGAACCCGGCGAGTCCCGCGCGTTCGGGGGCTCGGAGTGCGCGGAAGCGGTCGGGTCCGCCGGGGACGAGGGACCAGCGCAGCAAGGCGTGCACGTCGAGACCGTCGCCGCCCGCTCTACGGACGTCGTGGGCCGGTCCGTCGGGGTTGAAACGGCCGATGCCGAGCCGCCGCATGGCGAGTGCGGACAGTGCTCCGCGGCGGGCCAGTATGCCGCCGGCCACCTTGGGCCAGCCGCCTGGCGGAGTCGCGTCGAGCAGTGCCTCGGCGGCCCAGTTCTGGGCGAACAGCCGGTTGTCCGCGCTGTTCGCACCGAAAGCCTGGCGTACGACGTCCCATGTGTCGACGGAGTTGACCCGCTGTTTGTGGACCTGCGCGAGCAGGTCGGGGCCGAGTTCGCCCTCTTCCCGGTCGGTCAGCACCACCAGAACGTCGGGGGTTGCCGCGCCTGCTTCCAGGTGGGCGAGGACCAGTTCGTACACGGCGAGAGGTGACGGTGCCGCCGCGACCTTCGCCCGCTGCCCGCCCCAGGCCAGCTCGGCGGGGCCGTCCCAGACGGGTTCGGCGCGCAGGAGTACGGTCCGGCGTTTTCCGGAGGCCAGTCCCTTCGCCGAGGCCAGGTACTGGGTGATCGTGGCGGTGTTGAGTCGCACCGCGCTGGTGCCGGTTGTTGTGCTCATTCCACGACCCGCCAGGTGATCTCGATGGTGGCGTCAGGCTCCCGGACAGCCAACTCGTCAAGTTGGGACCGTAGTTCGGCGACGGCCCGGCCCACCGTCGTCCGGCCGGCGCCGGACCGCCGGGCGGACCGTCCTGACGGTGTGCCGGGAACGGGCGGGTGACTGGTGTCGGTCGTCAGATCAACGGAACCGGGCCCCGGTACGGGATTCCCGTACGGCGTGGCCGCAGGAGCGACCGGACCGGCGGCCGGGTTCGCAACCGGAGGTGCCGCCGCGGCCGCCGCTGCGGCCTGGTTGCGCTCGATGACGGCGATGATGGCCCGCCTGGCCTCCTTGAGCGCTCCGGGCAGGTCGGTGGTGCGCTGGTCCACCTGGGCCGCACCGCGCAGTTCGGCGAGGACCGCGACGCCTTCGGGTCCGTTCCCTGGGGCGAGCCGCAGCATGTCCCACGCGGCGGTGGCGAGCGCCGAGGCGACCGTCCCGGCCTGTTTGACCGACGCGCCGTAGCGGCTGGGCGAGCCGTCCCCGAGGTCGAAGCCGGCGAAGGTCTCGATGGTCTTCCTGGCCGCGCCGGAGCCGCCGCCGCTTCCCCGGTCGCCCGCGACGAGTGCGTCGAGCAGCGCGAGGGACCGCCGGGCCAGCGCGAGCCTGCCCGAATCGTCGGTCTCGTCCAGGGCGAGGAGCTGCGCGTGCTTCTCCAGTTCCTTGAGGAGGTCGGCGGCGTGCGGCTGGTGGGTGCGGGCCGCGTCCACGATCTGCCGGGCGAACTGGCCGACGATCCGGCCGCGCCGCAGCGTCGGCGCCTTGACGCCGAAGATCTCCTCGTAGCGTTGCCCGGCGGTGAGCCACACGGAAGCGTCGGGCAGCGGCTGGGAGCGCAAAGCGTCCTGCGGCTTGACCGCCGCCGGATCGGTGGGCGCGGGGTCGAGCAGTGCCCCGGAGCGGACCCACACCCGGTCGTCGAGTTCCGCGAAGGTCGCGATCACCAGATTGGCGAGGAAGGTTTCCAGGCCCATCTTCTCCGGCAGGTCGGTCCACTCGGTGAGCCGGACGACGCTGAGGTCGCCGGTGGCTCCCCCGGTCTTCGCTTCGGCGCGGAAGTGGTCGAGCCAGCGGTTGGACAGCTCGAAGTAGGCCTCCTTCTGCTGCCCGAGGCCGAGCGGTCCGGCGATGCGGGTCATCAGCGGCCGGTCCTTGGCGGGGATCTCGACCCGCCGGTCACTGACCTCACTGGCGGCCCGGATGTGCCCGAAGACGACCCGCGCTTCGGCGGGCTTCACCGGGCTGCCACTGCGCTGCGCGTCGAATTCGGGGTGCGCGGGGTACTGGTGGGCGAGCAGCTTGCCCGCGATGTGGCGGACTGCGTCGCGCAGCGACTGGCCGATGGACGGCCGGAGTCCCGGTACGTCGGGCAGCGGCTCGAAGTGGTCGTCGAAGCCGGGTGCGACGTCGGTGGCCTTCTTGTCCGCCAGGCCGTACGCCTGTTTGAACGCGGTCTTCACCGCTTTTGTGAGGGCTGCGCGCTGACCTTCGAGGAGGCCCTTGGCCCGGGCCCTGTTGTCCGCGTTCAGGTGTACTGCGTAGATGGTGTCGAACCGGCGCTGGTCGGCGAGCGCGTAGTCGATGATGACCAGGCGCTGGAAGTCCAGGTACCGGGCGGCCGACAGCTGTGCGGGGATCCAGGCCAGGGTCTGGGACGGCTTGCCGGACAGCGCGCGCAGGTCGCGGACGCGGTTGGCCGCGTCGACCGGACCGTATTCGCTTTCGGTGTACGGCAGGTCGATGACAAAGCGCCAGTTGGATTCCAGGACGGGCGGGAAGTCGTGGTCGGCGAGGTCGTCGGAGTCGGCGATGCTGCCGAAGACGACTTCGGCGGCCCGGTTGGAGCCGCGCCAGACGAGTTTCAGTTCGTCCGCGCCCAGCTGGCCGTTCGCTTCGATGCCGAGCTCTTCGGTGAGCAGTCGTCTGGCCAGGGCCCGCCGGGTGCCGGGATTGTTGTTGACGTTCGCGTTGGCGATGACGGAGTCGACGTCGACGCCGGCCAGTTCGAGGCGGACGCCCGGGTTGGTCTGGGTGCCGGTCTCCTTGATCTCCGCGAACCTGGCGGCCCACTCGGAGACCTTCGACTTGATGACGCCGACTTCGGCGCCCGGGATGGGCGATACGACCGAGCCGTGGTTGAGGGCACCGAGCCGACGGATCGTCAGATCGCGCAGGGCGGGGACGCTGGGCGCGAGTGCGGACAACAGCAGCGTGTTGATCAGCCGGTTGTCACCGGTGAAGCCGCGGAGCCGCTGGAGCAGTTGCTGGTCGCCGCCGGCGTCGGGGTGGTTCCGGAAGCGTTCGACGTCCTCTTCGGTGATCTCGTAGACGCTCAGCAGGTAGGGGCGGAGTTTGGTGCGGTAGAGCTTGTCCGCGGCCTGGAATTCGACTTTGAGGCTGTCCACGAACGGCTTGTCGCCGCCGTCGGCGATGACCGGGTAAAGGTCGCCGAGGGGGATGAGCTGCTCAAGGCGGGCATCGTCCCGGTGCTCGGCGAGGAGCTGGCCCATGAGTTTGAGGCCGGTACGGGAGCGCTGCAGCGCGGAGGAGATGTGGACGAGGGTGTCCATGAAGGCGGGCGTGAACGGGTACGTGAGCCGGAACGACTCCTCGTCCGCGCCGGTGGTGCCCTCGTCCGCGCCGAGGAGGACGTCCCACACCTGCGGGCCGACCCGCTTGGCTTTGGCGAACGCCGCGTCGAGTTTGGCCTTGGCTGCGTCGTCCTTCGGCTTGAGCAGCCGGGCGTGGGCGATCTGCGGGAGGTTGCGGTCCTCAAGCGTGATCTTGTCGAAGCGCCCTGAGGCCAGGTTCAGCGTGTCCTGGATCGCGGATTCGGCAGCGCCGGAGACTTCTTCGCCGACGAGCTCGCGCAGGTCGCGCTGCCGGGCGATGAACGACACGACGGGGATGGCCCGGCGGGCGTCGGCGCCCTCCACGAAGTTGGTGATCTTGCTGGCTTCGCGGGCGACGAACTTCTGGTCGTGGATGAGGTTGGCGAGCCAGAGGATCAGCTCGTCCATGAAAAGGATCAGGCCGTCGTAGCCGAGTGACTTGGCATGTGCGGCGATGACGCTGAGGCCGGCGTCGAGGGAGATGAAACCGTACTCGTCCTCTTTGGCGTTCTGTGCGAAGCCGGGGAACCAGCCGTTGATCGCGTCGTTGACGAGTTTGGCGCGCAGTTCGGGCGGGGTGGTCGGGTTGACCAGGTCGAGTTTCTTCTCGCTGCCGTCCAACTGCCCGGCGTTGAGGGCGGTTTCGAGGTGCCCGGGAGTCCAGGTGAACCCGTCGCCCCATTCGTCGTCCTCATCATCGCCGGCATCACTGCCGCCGAGTCCGCTGATGAACGTCCCGTCGCCGACCTTGTCCCGCAGCCGGCGGATGTCCTCGAAGAGGGAGTCCGTCCGGTAGACCTGCGGGGTGGGCGCGGTCGGGTGGAGTGCTCTGACGTGCGCGACGTAGCCGCCGAGGATCTTCTGCTCCAGGGATTTGGCCCCGAGCATGTGGTAGGGCACGAGCAGGAAGCGCTTCCGCTCGACGCTCAGCCATTCGTGCTTGGCGAGTACCGGGTCGAATTCCGTACGGGCCTTCGCGGCCGGGTCGTCCCGCAGAAGGGCGTGCAGGACTGCCATGAAGTGTGACTTACCGGAACCGAACGACCCGTGCAGGTAGGCCGCTTTGGAGGTGTGCCCGTCCAGGGAGGCTTTGATCAGCCCGAAAGCTTCGTCGAAGTTGTCCAGCAGCCGCTCGGTGACGACGTAGTCCCTGAGCGCGTTAGCCGCGCCTTCCGCGGTGACCGCTTCGGAGAGTTTCAGGACGAAGTCGGAGGTGGAGATGGACGTTTTGATGTCGATGACATCGCGCAGCAGCGGCGGCTGTGCGGTGGTCGGTGCCATGTGTCTGGTTACTTCCATTCCGTCTTCGTCATCGTACGGAGAGCCCTAAGCCGGTGATCACTGTTCGCGGGCCGCCTGTGGCCGTGCGACCGAATTACCGATACTGCGGTCTTCGTCAGTCGCCTCGCCAACGTATTGGTCGGCGGTGAGATCCTGCTCGATCCGAAAGCATTCGAGGTGGACAGCAGGGGCACCACGGGACCCTGCCGCGAAGTCCTCCCGCGAGACGAACCGCTTGCGCTCCATGTCGACCAAGATATTCGGTCCGTTCCGCCGTGTGCCACTGCGTGCGGCACGGATCCCAGCACAGTTGTCCGCACACTCACATCCACAACTTGTGGATGTGAGAATTTGGGCGCAGCTCGTCTGACGTATGCCGGGCCGGATCCCGATCAGGTCTGCGGTTCAGGCCGCAGGGCTGCTCCGATGTCCGGTGATCTGGGAGACGCGCTGGTGGGACACACCCAAGAGAGCCGCGGTGTCGCGGACAGAAGTGCCGGCGGCGACCAGGTCACGGGCGGCGGCCTCGACTGCGCGGGTGGCCTGGGCGGCGAGATCCTCGGCGCGGGCGCGGAGAGACCGCACGTTCGCGGTGCGTTCGTCGGTGGCCAGGTCTCCGGTGTGGTACTCGTAGGCGACTGTGACGGTGTCGAGTGCGTCGTCCGGCAGGTCGAGTGCCAGAACGAGGACTTCGCGGACGTACCTGTCCAGGGTGTGCAGGTTGCGGGCGTAAGTGTGCGCTCCGGGCACGTCGGGCGCAGTAGCCAGCCAGTTGCCCTTTTCGTCGCGGGTAACCACTACCCGGTGGGCTCGGACGGTGGCGGCGGGAGTGGTCATCGTGTCATCCATCCTGTTCCGAAGGCGGGTTCGAGGTCTTTCTCGATCGCGCGCAAGGTTCCGGCGGGGCCGTCGCCGGGGTGCTGGGCGACGGTGGTGAACGCGGTGCGCTCGATGCCGTCCGGGTCGGTGTAGACCGCCTTGAAGCGGCGGTGCGACCCGACCTGGCGGGTTTGTTCGCCGCCGAGCCTGACGATTTTTGTGTTGACTTCCCGTGCCCTCATAACGATAAGTCTACCTACTAGACATGTCAATCGTCTAGCAGGTAGACAGTCATCGGCGCCGATCAGCTCTTGGCTTTACGGCCGCCGCGCCCACGGGTGGCCGCAGCCGGGCGCCAGGCGCGGAGGTCGTCGTCGGTCAGGCCGTGCTCGCCCTGGATCTGGGTGCGGTAGCCGGCGAAGAAGTCCGCCGGGGACATGCCGTAGATCCCGTCGAACTCACCGTGCCACTGGCAGAGCCACGGCTGGAGTTCGAGCAGACCCGCGAGCAGCGGGGTCAGCTCTTCGGCCGTCGTCACCTGGTTGGTGAAGTAGGTCGTCAGCGCCTGCGCCTGCTCCCGGTGGTCCCAGCCGGCCCAGCCGTAGAGGTCCGGGGTGCCGGAGAGGGCGGTCGAGTAGGAGACGAAGCGTTCTTTGGGGACGTCGAGCTTGCCGCGGGCCTTCCAATAGGAGGCTTTGAGGAAGTCGGTCGAGGTGTACTTCGGCGGTACGGGGATGGCGTCCCGGATCTTCCGCTTGGCGGGCTCGTCCGGCGCTGCGTCCTCCGCGCGCTGGAGGTCCCAGACGTGCTCCCAGCTCTCGCGCTTTTTGAGGCCCGCGGGCTTGTAGCGGAGGGTGGGGAGGAAGGGCACGTGCTCATCCGCGAGGAGCGCGGTGACGACGTCGGCGAGATCCTTGCGGGGCGCGTAGATCGCGGCGACCGAGACGAACTCCTCGTCGCGGGAGAGCGCGTCGGTGAGCTGAGCCTTAGTCAGGAACGTGGGCTGCTCATCCTGGAACCAGTGGTCACGGGCTTCGACGCGGTCGAGAAGCCACCCACGGAGGGCCTTGTCCTGGAGGGAGTCCCAGCCTTCGGTGGCCCAGCGTCGCTTGTACTCCGGGCGCTCGATCATGCCGATGGCCCGGGAGGACTCGATGAGGTCGATGCGCTTCTGGACGACGGTCTTGTAGGTGTCGGGCCAGTGCGTGGGGATTTCGGTGATGGGGGTGGAGTTGTGCCGCTTGAACCACTCACCGGAGGCTTCGCCGGCGGCGACGCGGCGGGCGAGGATGATCTCGAAGGCCCGCTCGCCGAGGGCGAGTTCGGGGACGTCGGCTTCTGGGGCGCGGAGGTCTTCGGTGTGGAGGTTGTAGAGGGAGTAGACCTGCCAGTCGAGTTCTTCTTGGAGGGCGATCATCTGGCCATGGGTGGAGTCCCAGATGGTCTTGGCCTCGCGAAGGGAGGCTGCGGTGGGAGCGGCTGCGTCGGCAGCGGTCAACGCAGAAGGACTGGTAGCGGTGATCGCCTGAGCAAGAGTGTCGAGAACCGTTCCGAGCTCGGTGGGGTACGCGGCCGGAAGGGGGAACTGCTGAAGCTTGGTCCCGGTGAACTCGTAGAACTGCTCCCAGAGTTCAGTCTTAATGCCCGACTGATGACCTTCGGTGCCCTTACTGTGGCTCACCATCTTGAGCCAGAAGCAAGCAGTGGAGCTGTTGAGCAGCCCGAGCAGCCGAAGGTGCTCCTCCTCGCTCGCACCCTCCTGCAGCTTAATTACCGGCGCGTGGCGATTGAAAAATTTCCCTCCCCGATCCAAAACGAAATGATTATGCGTTGCCACGAAAGCAAATGAAATACTCAAAGGGGTTCGAAGTTTACTCACAGTCAAGCGTCCATATTCACTCCACTTAAGGCCAGTTTGAATTTTCGTCTTCCCGCCAAACATGACACTTCGAGAGACGTCAGTTCGAGCAGGCCACATGTATCGATAGAGATCAAAATCAGATTCAACATCCACTGAGCCAAATCTCGCATCATATGGAAATGCAACCACCTCCATCTCCCCTTCAGCCCAGTCACGAAGAACGTCACCGGTAACCATAAAGCGAGTATAGTCTCGCGAAAGCCTATTTCGCCGAGCACTAACTTCCGGCAAAATATACAAATCGTCACTGAGTGTAAATCCAACAATTCCAATAGATTCCGCAATTTTCCCAACCAAATTGGACGAGCCAGAATCAATTTTCCGCACCATCTCCAAGCCGCCATCAGTCAACATCCACGGCTGCCTACCGAAGTGGCGCTCCCGCTCGAGGTCGCCAACAGAAACCCACTGACTCACAGATCCCGGCATGTCAATCTGGTCAACAATCGCGTTCCAGACCAACCCATCCTCACCACGCTCCGGAGCGCTCGGCTCGCCCTGAACACTACGTACCGTACGAATCGTCTCCCCACGTTCGGTGCCCGCTCGCCGCTTGCCGACCAGGATGACCGTCGGCGTTCCGTGCCCTGGGATATATGCACCCGAAGTGTCAATAACCTCTGTCAGTTCAACCTTGTGCGCAAAGTACTGCTCAATCAATTTTGCCCCGAACTCTCGTTTCATAAAGGAGTTCGCGGTAATCTGTCCGACGTAACCGAATCCTCGGCCATTAACATCGCCGGACTTCGCCAGCTGGAAAAACCGCTCCGCGAACGGAACTGACAGCGCATATTTCCCAGAGCAGGACTTGTAAAGATCCCGATACAGTACGTTGAGATTCTTATCCTTCACCGTAATATAAGGCGGATTGCCCACCACCACGTGATACTGCCCCTCCTCCAAAATCCCCTCATACTCCGCCTCATGCAGATCCTCCGTCGCATAAGCAAACGAAGCCAGCTCGTCAACCGCCCCCGCCTCATCCTCATCATCGAACGTCAGCGCGATCTCCAGCTGCCGTGCCTTGATCAGCGAGTCCCCCACCGCCAGCTGAATCGGCCACTCGTACTTCGCCGCCTCCTCCAGCGTCCGCACCCCGGCCGCCGCCATCGCCGCCGTCAGCAACCGGAACCGCGCAATAGCAATAGCGAAGGGGTTGATGTCCACCCCGTGCACCGACTCCAGCGCCGCCCGCACCCGCTCGTGCGCATCGCGGTGCGGCTGCTTCTCCGCCCACAGCTTCACCAGCCGGTTGAACGCGCCCAGCACAAAGTGCCCCGACCCGCACGTCGGGTCGATCATCTTCAGGCCCTCGTAGCCGAACTCCCGGACCGCCGGGTCCATTGCCCGGTCGAGGATGAACTCCTCCACGAACTCCGGTGTCTGTAGCAGCGCGTAGGTCTTCCGGGCCGCTTCTGACAGGTCCTGGTACAGGTCTCCCAGGAACCGGGTGTCCCACCCTGCCGTCCCCGCCTCGTTCAGCTCGTCCGTGAAGTCGTGGACGAGCACTCCCCCATCGCTCGCCCGCCAGAACTCGATCAGGCCCCGCGCGCCGTCGTGCGAGATCGGGATCTGGAACAGCGGGTTGTGCTTCTTGTCGAACAAGAGCTTCCCGGCCTGGCCGGCGCCCAGTTCCTCGAACGCCCGCAGCAACCAGCCGCGGTAGGTCGGGTCCTCGTCCTCGTCCACGTACGCGGCGTACCGCTCCTGCGCCAAGTCCCGGCGCTCGACCGAAGCGCCGGTCAGGTACGGCTCAGGGATCAGCCGGTTGTCCTCGGTGAACCGCACGAAGACCGTGCCGAGCACCCAGGCCACCGCGACCTGGGTGACGCGCTCGTCCAGCCAGGAGTTCCAGGTCGCTGCCGTGCGGCCCAGCTCCCGGGCCCGGACGTACTCCGCGCGCAACCGCACCCGTACGGCGTCAACGTCTTTGACCTGCTTGCCCAGGTCGGTCTCGACCACCTTGACCTGCTTGATCAGGTCAGCCAGCAGTGTTTTGCGGTCGATCACTTGATGTCTCCCAGGTGAGCAGTCGGCTGGCTGTCGGCGCGGTGGGCGTTGCGCACCCACGAGTCCGGCAGTTCAATCCATTCGCCGAACCCCGCCTGATAGGGCACAGCGGTTGTTCCGAGCCGGGGATCGCGCCCCGGATCGCCCTGCGGGCACAGCAGCCACAGCGCGCGACCGCCCTGTCTGGCCAGTTCGGCCAGGCGGGCCAGTACGCCCATCGCGTCGTAGCGGGCGAACACCCCGGCGTCGACCAGGAGCACCGGGCCAGTGCCCGCCGCCAGGGTTTCAGTGAGCCGGGGCTCCACCGCACCCCATGCGGTCGTCGTGTACTCGCCGAACTTCGTCGCCGCTTTGGAACCCGGCTCCGCGATCTCGGCTTTGAGGACGGTCTCCCACGTCGGCTTGGGCCTTGGATCGACCTGGGCGTGCATGGCGTCCAGGAACAGTCCCGTCACGGAAACCACTTCAGCCCCGAAACGACCGCCGTCGCCGGTCAGTTCCCGCACGGCGTTGCGGGTGAGGGCTGTCCGTACGGTCAGCGCGCGGAACCCGTCCCGGTGGGCCGAAGCCGACAACCGGTCTTCGGTCCGCACCGCCCCCGCGAGCTCGGGGTCGTCGGAGTAGGGGGTGGCCCGCATCGTCCGGGTGCGCTGCCGGCCCGCGTCCGAGGACAGGTAGCTGGAGTCGCCATCGGTGCGTTTGGCCAGGTAGCGTTGGGTCCGGGTGCCCTCCCGGGTGCCGAGCACGAGGTCGAAGCCGGCCTCCTGCAGGGCCTTGGTGAGCGGGCCGCCCTCCGGCAGGGTGTGGCCGCCCCTGGGGTCGAGGATCTCCGGGAAGCGGTCCGTGACCCGCTGGTGGATCTCGGCGGCCGTCAAGCCCGGCTGACGGGGGTCGGGCAGTCCGGGGATCACCCGGACCAGACCTGCCTGGGTGAGCCGCAGGGCCCGCACCAACGGCAGGTCGCGCGGGTAGATCTCCAGTCTTGGTGTCGCGGCGGCGTTGCGGGAGGCCGCGGCCGCCACCGCGACCATCCGCCGCTCGTCCCACTCCACAACACCGCTGGGCGCGGTGATCACGCCCAGTTCACTCAGGACGGTCGCCGACGTCGGCAGGGTCCCGAGCTTCGCCAGCCGGTCGGCGGCCCGGCCCAGCCGCTGCGCGTAGTCGAGCAGACCGGGCGCTGACGGAGTGTCAGGATTGTCGTCGTCACCGACCTCCAGGGCCAGCAGCCCCGCGCCCAGGGCCTGGTCGGCCGCGTCCCGGTTCGGGGTGTGCCGGAATTCGCTCTTCTCCGGTTCCAGCTGCTCGACTTCGAGCACGGCGCGCACAGCTGCGATGCCCAGGGCCCGGCGCTTGCCCATGCCCTGTAGCCGGGTCCCACGCCGGACGGCCAGTGCGTCGGCGATCTCCGCCGCCGCGGCGACCCGGCCGTGGGTGCGCAGCAGTTCGAGGATCTCGGTGCGCAGCGCCTTGACCGCCGGGTGCTTCTTCCAGCGCAGCCGCTGGGCCTTCAGCATCTGCGGGATACGGCCGGCCGACAGGCCGAGTTCGTCGGAGACGTCCTTCTGCTTCGGCCAGACGCGGATGCCCGGCAGTTCGCCCTGCTCGTCGGGCAGACGCAGGAGCAGGCGCACCATCTCGACTTCGTTGCGGTTGACGCCGTCCTTCTTCAGCTCGGGCACGAAGACGGTCGCGAGGGTGTCGAGGCTGATCGAGCGCAGTGCCGCCGCTTTGAGCCCGTCGGCTTCGCCCGCGCCGACGACCACGTCGACGAGTGCCTTCTCCGTCGCGGAGAGTTCCTCCTTGGCTGCCCGGCGGCCTTCCGGGGTGAGCGGGGTGGCGGGTTCCGCGGTGAGCTTCTGGCGCCACTGCTTGATGCGGCCCAGAACCTCGTTACGGGTCTTGGCGCCCAGGCCCGGTGCGTTGACGAGCTGCCGCTGGCTGAATTCGATCAGTTGGCCGACGGTGTTGGTGCCGAGCCCGTAGACGAACGACAGTGCGGCCGGGCTGAGGCCCGAGGTCTCGATCGAGGTGTCCCGTACGGCGTCCTTCGCGGCCCGGTCGCGCTTCTCTTCGGCGGACTCCGGCTCGGCCTGGTCGAGTTCGACGACCGCCGGTTCGTCCAGCGCGTCAGGGTGCCTGCTGTGCCGGCTCCGACGCGACGAAGGCGCCGCCGTGTCCATCGCCAGGAAGATCTTCTTCCAGTCTCTCCGCATCGGGCGCAGCTCGGGGAAGCGCTGCGCCGCGTCCCGGTGCAGGGCCTTGCGGAAGAACGCGACCAGCCCTTCCCGTACGGCCGGATCGAACGCTTCGGCGGCGATCGTCGGGAACGGTTGTTCCCTGGCGTCGGTCTGCCGGCCCGACACCTTGCCGTCACCCCACACCGGGAGTTCACCGGACGCCATTTCGTGCAGGGTCGCGGCGACCGCGTAGCGTTCGGCGTACGCGTCGTACACCGACCGGGTCAGTGTGCCGATGAACGGGTCGAGGTAGCCGTCCGTGCCCGCGTGGACCTCTTTGGCCGGGTAGCCGGCCAGGGAGAAGTCGATGAGCACCAGTTCGCGGGTGCGGTTGGGGCGGATGCGGATGGCGATGTTGTCCGGTTTGATGTCGCGGTGCCACACGCCCTCGCCTTCGAGGAAGTGCATCGCCTCGAACAGGTAGTCTCCGTACGCCTCGAGCTCGTCGACGGTGAGGCGGCCCTGCTCGCGGAGCTGCCGGGCGACGGTCTCCTCGCGGCGCCGGGTCTTCTTCCCGCCGTCGGACCTGCTGTCGCGTTCGTCGCCGACGTACTCCATCACCAGGACCGTGCGGCCGTTGATGTGCTGTGGCTCGGGCTCGATCAGCCGGATGACCCCGGAGTGGGCCCGGAGCCGGCCCATCACCCCGGCCTCGTGGACCAGCACCTCCCCCCGGCTGTCGGACAGTGCGACCTTCAGCACGGCCAGGGGCTTGGCCTTCTTGGAGTCCGGATCGGCGGTGAGGTCGCGGACGAGGAACGCCCGGCTGGTGGAGCCGGTGCCCAGGCGGCGTCTGACCTCCCAGCGGCCGGCGAGGACGTCACCGGCGACCGCTTCGAGGGGGTCCTTCTCCGGTTCGTCGGCGCGGCCGGCTGACGCGTCGTCAGCACTGGGTGCGGTGAGCCCGTCCTCGACGATCTCCAGCATCTCGAGGAACTCGTCCACGGTGGCCAGGCGCTGCTGGGGTTTGTAGGCGGTCGCGGCCTGGACGAGGTCGTCGATGTCCGTGGACAGTCCGTCCACCAGTGCGCTCGGCCGCAGTCCGTCGCCCGCTTCCAGGCGGGCCGCGAGCTCGGCCTGACCGGCACCCGGGGGCTTGCCGGTCGCCAGGAGGTAGGTGAGCACGCCGAGCCCGTAGACGTCGAGCGCGATCGGGTCGGCGCTGCGGGCGGTCAGTTCGGGTGCGAGGTAGGCGTCGGCGCCGTCCGCGAGGTGCGCCCCGACGTGCGTCAGCGTAGTGGGCGCGAAACGCTCTGCGGCGTGCTGCCCGGAGTCGCGCTGGACGGCGACCTGCCAGTCGGAGATCTGCAGGTGCGGGTTGAGCCAGCCGGCTTCCTCGCCCTCCGCTGCCGCCGCCGCCCCGGTCCGCCGACGCGGGATGACGTGGACGGCGTGGGCGGCGAGCGTGCGGTGGTAGATGCGGCCACTGTGTGCGCTGCGGACGGTCTCGGCGAGCTGCCGGACCAGCGACATGCGGGTGAGGATGTCGAGCTTCGCGCCGTACTGGACGAGGTAGTCGTCCAGGCGCAGGGTGCGCAGGTCGTAGTCGAAGATCAGCGAAGGCCCGGACGGGTGCCCCGATGCGTCGTACTGCTTCAGCTGCACGACACCCGGGTGGCGGAACCGGCGCAACACGGCCGCCTCCCGGCGGGCCGCGCGCTCGACGGAGGCCCCCAGGCCGGCGTCGGCACCACGTTCCCGCAGGTAGACACGGATACGGACGGCTTCCTGCAGTTCGTCGTGGGTGCCCAGGAAATCCGCCCAGGTCGGGCCGGAGTCGAAGGACTTCTTCGCCAGGTTGTACGGGCCGACCTTGTACTGTGCCCTGCTGCCCGCGATGCCGATGGCCCCGAGTGCCTTGGCGACGGTGTGGGACGTGGCACCGTCGATCCGCCACCGCTCCTCGCGCGGGGGCTCCGTCAGCATCTTCACCAGGCCGTCGACGAAGTAGACGCCGTTCTGGTCGTTGGGTGCCAACCGCTGCTTCTGCAATACGGAATCGGTGAAGCACACAGCCTCGTGCACCCACACGCCCCGGCCGTTCTGTTTGAGCAGCCCGGACAGTTCCTTGGCCTTCTTGTTGGCGAGGTGCAGGGGGTTGCCGTGGGACAGCTGCCGCCCGCTGGGCTGGGTCTGGAGCCAGGTGCCGTTGCGGGACTCGACGGAGCCGTGCCAGTCCTTCAACTCGATCAGGTAGACGCCGTTCGGGGCGATGACCAGGAGGTCGACCTCCCGGACGTGGCCGCTGTTGGCGGTGAAGGTGAAGTTCGACCAGGCCCGCCACGGTCCGTCGTCCGGCAGTCTCTTGCGGATGGCTTCCAGGCCGCGGTGTTCGTGGTCGAACTCCGAGTCGGTGACCGCTGTCCACCGGCCATCCCGCATACGTCTTACCCGTTTCGTGTCGACTCTGTTGATCGCCGCTGGTCAACAGCCAGATATCCAGCTCAGATCGTATCCGGTCCGGGTGACACGTGCTGGGGGTGCGGAGGAACCGGTGCGGAGGAACCGGTACGGCGGCTGAGGTGCTCGCGGTGGCGGGTTTCGGCCCTGATGTCATGACACGGGCTGAAGGTCCTGCCGGTTTGCGGCAACGGGCCTTTATCCAGGTTCAGAGCTCGGCCACGCGGCGTTGTTACGTCTGATCAGAAGAGTGCTTCCGTGTGCGCTTCCTCGTGTACAGCCGAGACGATGCTCTTCTTGATGATCCTGTTCGTATCGGCGGTGATCATCTTGTCCTTACGCATCGCCGTGAGCAGGGCGATGACCTGGCCGGGCCGGTACACCGTTTCCAGCAGGGTGAAATCGAGCAATTGGTCGACGCTGCACCCTGCGGGTGCGGCACGCAGATACTGGAGCAGCATCACCCGCAGGGGTCCGGTATCAGGTTCGAGGGTGAGGTCGAGAGCCTGCTGCGCCGGGTCCTTCGGGTCGCGGTACCGGACGCCGGTGGTGGGGTCGACCTTCCACATCGCATCCTTCATCTTCACGACCCCCTGCTTGTGGCGGGTGCCGAAGATGAGGTAGAGGAGGCGGTTCCCTTCGTCGATCATCTCGAACGAGGTGCTGTAGTCGAAGCCCGCTCTCTTGAGGGTCTGGCTGTACTGTTTCTGCAGAAATGCCGCTTTGTCTTTTGGGTGCTGCTGGAACACGCCCTGCCAAGCATTGCCCCCGAAGAAGACATCAGCTGCGGACCGGTGGGCCTCATTCTTCTCTGCGAAACGGACGAAGAACGAGGGCCCGAACGTGATCATCACTTCGCTACTGCGGTGCCGGGCTATCTCCTCGAGCAGAGTGCAGGGGAAGTCAGGTCCGCCGAATCCGTCGAGGAAGACGAACATCGGGTGGTTGAGACTTCCGGCCTGGATCAACTGCTGCAGAAGGTCGGGATGACAACCGCCTTGGGTGATCACAGTTTCCAAGCGCGCCAGCTCATCCCCGGGCCCGCTGTTGCGGGTTTCGGCGATACGACGTTCCAACTCGGCTTTGCGGCGCGGGTCCTGTTCGACGAGGACCATCCTTACGCGGCGGTCGGTGCGCTCACGCAGGCGTTTCGCAAAGACCTGGTGAGCGATGACCGGCGACCCGGGCTCGCCCCCCAGGTAGATTCCCGGACCCGCAAAGCCCTCGGCGTAGGTGAGGCACGCATTGTGGGTGAGCAGGATCGGCGTCCACGCTTGCAGATATCGGCGGAGCAGGTCGTGCTTGGCAGCGGTATGCGGATCGCGCTTCCAAGTCAGCCCTCTTGGTGCCGCCATGTTTCCCCCCACGCGGTGCTGCGGATACGCCCCGGGAGAGGATCACACAGTAATCGCGCCGTAGCCAGAGAGTTATGGCCCTGGTTGCTGTTCAGGACGCTGCAAGGTGCTTGCGGCTTGGCAGTTCGTCCCAAATGTGCCCTTGTAGGTCACGCCCGCCGGCCTTGGGGCTTCGACCACCCCACTGCTTGAAGAAGAACGGCACGCCGGCGGCCTGGCACGCATCGCGGATCTCGATCACCCAGCCTGGATCCATCGACCGGAACCCGGGGCCTGACTCACCGCCGGCGATGACCCACCCGATCCCCTCCAGGTCCAGGCCTTCTAGTGGGCCGAGAAGCGGTTCGAGCGACAGGAAACGTACTTCGGCAGGCACTGACCGCAGATCGTCGATGCGACTGAGCTGGTCGGCACTCTCCACGGAGACACCCATCCACAGGTTCGACGGCCACTCGAGCCGATCCGCGACCCGGCGGAGACGGACCGACCGCTTGGTGAGCAACTGGTAGGTGTGCTGCGGGGTTTCCGCGATCACCTGGAAGACGTCCCGGACGAATGATATCGGGACTCGGGCATGGAAGAGGTCGCTCATGGAGTTCACGAACACCATGCGCGACGTCTTCCAACGCCTGGGAATCTCAAGGGAGTTGCTGTGCAGCGTCAGGCCGAAACCGGGGCCGGATGTACGCGGATCGCCGTCCGCCTGATACTTGGCCGCACCCATGGCTCTCAGCCGCTTGGCGAGGGTCAGCGCGTAGCAGTTGTCGCACCCCGCCGATATGCGGTCGCACCCCGTCGTGGGGTTCCAGGTTGACTCGGTCCACTCGATGGCACTGCGATCGCTCACTGACCGTCTCCCGCTCCGGGCCCACGCCTGGCATCGCGGGCCATTGTGTGACGTGCCCAACGAGCTGCCGCCCGAACGGACACGCGATCACCCCATTTTCCCTTTCGAACACATGTTCAAGCAATGACTGAGACGTTAAGAACAGGCCACAGAAGGGCCGCACCGTGCTGCTCAACCAGCCAGATTTCAGCCAAGTGCACGACAAGCAGATGCAGTTCGGACCCTGACGACCCGAGTCGGGGCAACGCGGTTCAGAGTCGTTTGGAGCCGATGTAGGCGATCCGGATCGTCTTCGCCTCCGGAACCAACCGGAAGTGCAGCCGTCCGGCACCCGGGGTGAATCGAGCATGGAGATCGAAGGTTCGGGTGTCGCCGTCGAGGTCGGTGAAAGCACACAGACGGTCGATGTGCGGCACACGGGAAGCGTGGCGTACGAGAGGCCTGTCTGTCAGGACTGACAGCTGACCGGCGCCATCCTCGGCGAGCAGGCTCCGCTCAACCTCGACCCAGTCGGTGTTCCAGCAAGGTTCGACTGACAGGCTGACGGCGATCCCGTCCAGAAGGTGCGCGGTGGCGAGACCGTGTGCGGGCGCTCCCCCGTGCCGGTAGTCGACTTCAGCCGGAGTTTGGCCGTCCGGCAGGACGCTGGAGCAAGGGTTCCTATTGCGCAACGCTTGGATGAACAGGTGCCGGTCCTTGTTCCGGCTGTCCCCAGCCCACTGCTGGTAGTAGTAACCCTCAGCCAGTTCAAGTTCACGTAACGGGGACTGTGCCACGAGCGCGACCTGCCGCAGTTCCTTGGCCCGCCTGAGCAGGTGGATGAACTCCCCCATAGCCGTGTCGACTTGCTCGGTCCTCGCCTTGGCCGCACACGAGCGCTCGTTGAACATCAACAGCAGTGGCACGTACGGGTCCCCCTTGAATCCGTATTACGGAATGCCGGCCGCTGCTCCCCGCAGCGGCTCCTCCAGCTCAGTCGAGCAGCTGGTCGAGCGTGTTCTCCCACTCGTCGAAGAAGCCTTCCGGCCAGTCGGAGAGCATCCCGTCCGGGCCCATGTGGGGTGAGGCGACTTCGGTGTGGCCGTTCTGGTTGCGGAAGTAGTGGATCGCGGTGTGCTCGGCGGGCAGACGGCCCCGCTTCACCGCGAGGCGTACGCCGTTGAGGACGTGGTCGCTGTGGGTCTCGATGATGAGCTGGGCACCGGCGGAGACTGCGGCGCAGGCCAGGGCGGCGATCTTCGTCTGGCCACGGGGGTGGAGGTGGGCTTCGGGGTTTTCGAGGAGGAGCAAGCTACCCCGCTGCGCTGCCAGGCAGGCAACAACGATCGGCAGGGAGTAGGTGAGGCCGAATCCAACGTTGGTGGGGCGGTAGCGGTTCGACGCGGAAAGGCCAGCAGAGCCACCAGAGCCGTAACTCAGCCGGACCGCGTCCAGACCATCGATGCCGACTACTTCGAGGTTGACACCGGGGGAAATCTCCTGCAGCCACGCCTCAACCTGGTCGAGTAGTTCGTTCGACTTGGCATCAGGGTGACGCAGCGCTTCGCGCACTTCCATCTCGCGATGGTGGCGCAGGAAGTTGACCGTGTGCTCACCGCGGACACCCAGGAAGCGGCGCCGGACAACAGCCTCGCGAGACCGCGGGTAGCTGGTGGCCGGGACGATCCGGTCCGCTTTGAGGTATTGGAAACCAAGCGTGAACGGCTGCCTGATAGAACCAGGCCGAGAATTGACTTCTGAGTTGGGTCCTTTAGAGGAGACAAGTGGTAGCACATCGTAGTCCGCCTGATAACTGACAGACCACTCCCATGCGGCCTGATCTGTTCGGAATCCCACGGTCACCACCGGGATCTCGTCATTCCCGGTAACAAAATCTTCGTGCAGCACATCCTGCCCGGTGCCAAAATCCACCAGATCGCCGTTCAGGAGTAGACCATAGTCCCGACCGAGCATCGGAAAGAGTGAATCTTGGCCAACGAACGTCGCCCAGGGAAGCACGTCTGCCATCTCAGACTGCCGCACCATCGCCAGCGCCTGCAACACCGTGCTCTTCCCCGACGAGTTCAGCCCCGTCAGCAGCGTCAACGGCCGCAACGGCAGCCGCACCGACCTGAACGCCTTGAAGTTGGTGAGCGAGATTTCCTCAAGCACGGCCTGCCACCTTCCGAAGGAGTGAACCCACGGCGTCGAACCGGTACCCGACCTTGCCCCGGTCCCCGGTGCCGACGGAGATCGCCCGTTCGAACTCGTAGTCGGCCATCAGATCGAAGAACGCCTCAACAACTTCTTCCCGGCGCGCGATCAGCTCCCCGTGGGGTGGGCAGCCCGGAGCAGCCAGATTCACCGCCACTGTCTCGAACAGCGCCTTGTTGACCGGCGACCGCCGAGTCTGGCCACGCTGACGTTTCCGGAAGGCGTACTCGGCGAATACCTCAGACGCAGTCCACATCGCCGCGGTGAAACTGCCGGCGAGCTGTTCCCGCTCCTGTGCGGAGAGGCTGTTGATCTGCCTCATCCCCTCCGCCAGGAAAGCATCGAAGTCGGGCTTCCGGTAGTCGCTCGGCGGCGTCAGCATGAAGGACGCGAAACGCAGGACCATCTCCCGGTCCGCCATCCGGTCGCCGGACACCGAGTATCCGGCTGCCGCCTGGAACGCGTCGGAAGCCGCAGCCTCGGCCAGGAAACTCCGGGCCGGTCCTGCGATCATCGCGTGCCGGATCTCCTGCCCGTTCAGCGGCATGCCGCCGGTGTTGATCCGCTTGAAGATGTTGAACCGGACTTCATCGGGGGTGCCCCGCCGAATCAGGTGGACCTGGACCTCGGTCTCCCGCAGGCGGATCCGCAGCCTTCCGGACAGTTCTTCGAAGGCCTGGCCGACGAACGTGTCGAGGTACTCGAGATCGCTCAGGAACAGCCGGTCGCCGCCGACGCTTTCCGGCTGGATGAACCGGGCGATGGAGGTGAGCCGCTGTATTCCGTCGACGATCAGCCACTCACCCTCCTCGCCCTCCGCCGCGTAGAAGTTCGGCAGCGGGATGCGCAGCAGCATCGACTCGATGAGCCGGCTCTGCCGGGTGTCGTCCCAGATGCCGGCTTTGCGCTGGAAGTCCGGGGCGAGATCGAGCATCCCTGTGTTCAGTCTGGACAGCAGCAGGTCGACCGACGTCGTACGGGTGCTGATGTCGATCCGGTCCGGGTTGAACGGGGACTTGAGCCGGAACTCCCCGCTCTCGGCGAGCATCTCCCGTTCGACCCCTGTGCTGCGGCCGTCCGTGCCCAGTTCGACCGCGAGTTCGTCCGGATCCCCGGCCTGGCCATCACCCTGCGTCATATCGACTCCGTTCCCCTTCCACACTTACAGCCACGTTCCGTCACGCGAGCGTACCTGTGTGGATCTTCCGGGGACCGTCTACCCGTACAAGAAATTCTGTCGCCGATGAGTGATCGTGGCGGATCTCCCGCCTATGTCATAGGCACTACTCCACCAGGACCACCTGATTCACCCCACCAGATGCCGGCTGATCACCATCCGCTGGATCTGATTCGTCCCCTCGAAGATCTGCATGATCTTCGCCTCCCGCATGTACCGCTCCACCGGGAAGTCCCGGGTGTACCCGTACCCCCCGAGCACCTGCACCGCGTCCGTCGTCACCTTCATCGCCGCGTCCGTGGCGATCAGCTTCGCCGTGCTCGCCTGCCTGCTGTACGGACGCCCGGCGTCCCGCCGCCGCGCCGCGTCCAGGTACGTCGCCCGCGACGAGTCCACAGCCGCCGCCATGTCGGCCAGCAGGAAGCCCAGGCCCTGGTGGTCCACGATCTTCCGGCCGAACGACGTCCGCTCGTTCGCGTACGCGACGGCCGCGTCCAAAGCCGACTGCGCGAGCCCGGTGGCGCACGCCGCGATGCCGAGACGCCCGGAGTCCAGCGCGCTGAAGGCGATCGACAGCCCCTGTCCCTCAGCCCCGATGAGCCGGTCCGCGTCCAGCACCGCGCCGTCCCAGTAGGCGCTCGTGGTGGGGATACCGTTCAGGCCCATCTTCTCCTCGGGCTTGCCGAACACCAGCCCGTCGGCGGATCCGGGCGCGAGCAGGCAGGAGATCCCGCGACTCCCTTGCCCCGTACGGGCGAACAGTGCGTAGAAGTCGGCCTTGCCGCCGTGTGTGATCCACGCCTTGGTGCCGGTGATCCGGTAGCCGGCGTCCACCCGTTCGGCTTTGCAGGTGAGCGCGGCGGCGTCCGAGCCGCAGTGGGGTTCGGACAGGCTGTACCCGCCGACCATGCCGCCTTCGAGCATCGCGGGCAGCCAGCGGGCCTGCTGCTCCCGCGTGCCGAATGTGGCGATCGGGAAGCACGCCAACGTGTGCACCGACGTGGCGACGGCAACTGCCGCCCAGCGCGCGGCGAGTTCCTCAAGGACCTGGAGGTAGACCTCGTACGGCTGGCCGCCGCCCCCGTGCTCCTCCGGGTAGGGCAGGCCCAGCAGTCCGACCTCGCCCAGAACCGTGAACAGCCCCTCGGGGTACTTCTCTTCGCGCTCGTGGGACACGACCCGTGTCGCGAGTTCCTTGTCGGCGACCGTGCGTACGAGGTCGATGAGGTCTTCGGCTTCCGAAGTGGGCAGCAGGCGGTCGACGGCCACGGGGTGCTCCTGGGTGCTGATTGCTTGACGGACAAGGTCCCGGGAACTCCCAGGAACGGCACGGTTCGGTCAGACGGCCGCAGTCGTGCGCTCCCCCACCGTCGGCTCACCCACCGTCAGCCCCGCGAGCCCGGCGGCGGCCTTCGCCCGGTACTCCTCCACCCGCGCGAGCTTGATGTCCTCATACCCCCGGATCCCCTCCGGCAGCCCCAGCAGCTCAGCCACCGCGTCCGCATTCTCCTTCGCCAGGCGGCGCAGCGCCTCGACCGCCAGCGCGCGGTACTCGACGACGAGCGCCCGTTCGATGCGGCGCACCTTGGCGTAGCCGAACACGTCCGCCGGTGTCCCGCGCAGCCGGCGGGCGGCGCGCAGGACCCGGAAGGCGGGACCGGCCGTGCGGCGGAGGCGGATCTTGCGGTTCATCCCCAGGGCCTTGAGCACCGGCGGGTGCAGCATGACCGAGACGTCCGCGTCGGGGCCGAACTCCTCGTCGCGGCGGGCCTTTTCGACCGGGTCGAGGTGGAGTCGGGCGACTTCGTACTCGTCCTTGTAGGCCATGAGGTGGTAGAGCGACCTGGCGTACGCGACGGCGATGCGCTCGCCGGCCTCCGGGCCCGTACGCTCGACCGCCGTGTCGTGCACCGCGTGCACGTCGGCGGCGAACCGCTTTGCGTAGGAGGCGTCCTGATAGCCGGTCAGGTCCGCGATGCGCAGCGCGAGGAA
Organism: Kitasatospora sp. UYEF31; assembly: GCF_057291755.1. Classification (NCBI taxonomy): domain Bacteria; kingdom Bacillati; phylum Actinomycetota; class Actinomycetes; order Kitasatosporales; family Streptomycetaceae; genus Kitasatospora; species Kitasatospora sp. UYEF31. Next base: position 56,583 of record NZ_JBXAWK010000027.1, on the reverse strand, counting down.
GCCGCCGAGGCCTTCGGCGAGGTCGGCCGACGCGGCGTCGATGTGGACGACCGGCCGCCGCGCGGGCGCGGCCAGCGCGCGGGTGCCGACGGGGTCGACTGCCAGGGCGCGGCCCCAGCGGAAGGCGGTGAGGTTGTTCTCGACGGCTGCGCCGTTGAGCCGTACGGCCTTCTCGATCGCTTCGGCGCTCAGCGGGAGGCAGCCGTACTGCCAGGCCGCGCCGACGAGGATCATGTTGGCGGGCATGTGGTCGCCGAAGAGGTCTTCGGCCAGGCCCTGGGTGTCCAGGTGGAGGACATCGTGGACCGCGGAGGTGATGAGCCGCAGCGCGTCGTCGGGTGTGCCGGGGACGGAGATCTGGTTCGTGACCATCGCCGCGGTCGGGACGATGGCGGTGTTGACGACGGCGACCGTACGGTCCGCGGCCGCCACGGCGAGGTTGGACTGGGCGGCGGCGCCGAGCAGGTCGAAGCCGAGCAGCACGTCGGCCGTCGCCTTGGACGCGCGCAGCGCTCCGGTCACGGGCCGGGCGGAGATGCGCAGGTCGGAGACGACGGGACCGCCCTTCTGGGCGAGTCCGGTCTGCTCAAGACCGGCGGCGTGGCGGCCGTCGATGTGCGCGGCCATCTGGAGGATCTGCGACATGGTGACGACGCCGGTGCCGCCGATGCCGGGCATCCGGACGAGCACATCCGAGGTGAACCGCCTTACAGGTGAAGGCAGTTCGATGTCAAGCGCGGGGATCCCGCGCTTCTTCCGGGCCCCCGGTTCGACCAGCAGGAATGACGGACAGTCACCCTTGAGGCAGCTGAAGTCCGAGTTGCAGGACCCCTGGTGGATGTGTGTCTTGCGGCCGAACTCGGTGTCCACGGGGTGCACGGACAGGCAGCTGGACTTGTCGCCGCAGTCGCCGCAGCCCTCGCAGACGCGCTCGTTGACGACGACCTTCTCGGCGGGGGTGGGGAGTTCGCCGCGCTTGCGCAGCCGGCGTTCCTCGGCGGCGCAGCGGTCGTCGTGGATGAGGACGGTGACGCCGTCCAGTGCGGTGAGTTCGCTTTCGGCGGCGGCGAAGTCGTCGCGGTGGCGGACGGTGGCGACCGGGTCGAGCCGTACACCCCGGTAGGCCTTCGGGTCATCGGTGGTCACGATGATCCGGCGCACGCCTTCGACCGCGAGCCAGCGGGTCAAGTCCGTTACGGACAGGCGGCCTTCGGCCCGTTGACCGCCCGTCATGGCGACCGCGTCGTTGTAGAGGATCTTGTACGTCATGGTCACACCCGCGGCCACCGCCGCGCGGACCGCGAGGGAGCCTGAGTGGTGGAAGGTGCCGTCGCCGATGTTCTGCACGAAGTGCCGGTCGTCGGTGAACTGCGCGAGCCCGAACCACTGCGCGCCCTCGCCGCCCATCTGGGTGATGCCCAGTTGATTGCCGCGGCCCTTGCCGTCGAGGGCGACCATGATGTGGCAGCCGATGCCGACGCCGACGAGGGTGTCGTCGGCCGTGCGGGTGGATGTGTTGTGCGGGCAGCCTGAGCAGAAGTACGGCGTACGGGCGGCGACCATCGGCAGCGCGATGCGGGGCCGCCGCTTGGGCGCGAGGGCGTTGAGGTGCGCGGTGGCTGAGACGGGCAGCCGGTCGGTGCCGATCCTGGCCGCGACGGCCTGCGCTACCTCGTCGGCGCCGAGGGTGCCGCGGGCGGTGAGCAGCGGGCGGCCTTCGGGGTCACGCCGGCCGGTGATCCGCGGCGCATCGGCCCTTGCGTACAGCGCGCTCTTCAGGTGCCCCTCCAGGAACGGCACCTTGTCCTCGACGACAAGGACCTCATCGAGGCCTTCGGTGAAGGCGATCAGCTCCTTGGCGATCAGCGGGAACGGCATGCCGAGGCGGATCACCCGGATGCCCAGTGATTCGGTGTCCTCGATTCCCAGATCGGCGAGTGCGCGCTGGACGACGGCGTAGGAAACCCCGGCGGCGAGGATGCCGAGCTTCGCGCCCGGGTCGTCCCGTACGACACGGTTCAGCTTGTTGTCCCGGGCGTAAGCGCGGGCCAGGTCGAGGCGGCGGGTGAGCATGTCGAATTCGGCGTCGAGCGACGCCGGGCCGACGAGCGTCGGGGGTGCGGAGCGGGGGGTGCGGTCGGGCTCGGGCCTGTGTGGTTCAGGGATGGCCGTACGCCATTCCGACACGTCGACGGTCGCTGAGGCGTCGGCGATGTCGGCGACGATCTTCAGCCCGGTCCACAGTCCGCAGGCGCGGGACATCGCGACGGCGTGCAGGCCGAACTCGACGATCTCGCCGATTGAGGACGGCGCGAGCAGCGGCATCGCCAGGCTCTCGACCATGGGCTCGCAGGAGCTGGGGACCGTGGAGGACTTGCTGCCCGGGTCGTCGCCGATCCAGGCGACGGCCCCGCCGAGGGCCGCGGTGCCCGCGATGGTGGCGTGCCGGATCGCGTCGGCGGCGCGGTCGAGGCCGGGGTTCTTGCCGTACCAGAAGCCCGTGACCGCCTCGTGCCGGCGGCCGGGGACCTGCCCCAGGAGCTGCGTCCCGGCGACGGCCGTCGCGGCGAGTTCCTCGTTGAGCCCGGCCTGGAAGACGACTCCGGCGGGCTTGAGGAACTTCGCGGCCCGCCCCATCTCCAGGTCGACGCCGCCGAGCGGGGAGCCCTGGTAACCGGAGACGAACACCCGTGTGTCCAGCCCGCGCTCGGTGTCGAGGCGGCGCTGCTCCAGCGTCAGGCGGATGAGCGCCTGGACGCCGGAGATCAGCACACGCCCGTGGTCGGCGGTGTACTTGTCGTCCAGCGAAACGCCTGGCAGGTCTGTGCGCACGGAAGCCTCCGGTAAAGGCATGTGGGGTGGGGTCGGCACAGCACACCAACAACCTCAGCACCTACACAAGTACCTTGCGGGAGAATGCCGTGAAGACGCAAAATATTTGCTTCAGTTGTACGGATTTGAAGTTTTGATTGTGCGCATGAGGCCTGAAAACGGAGTGCCGGACGTGACCGACATCGACGAGATCGACCATCGCCTGCTGAAGCTGCTCCGGGAGGACGGCCGCCGGACGTTCTCCGAGATGGCCGGCCTCGTCGGCCTCTCGGTCGCGGCGGTCAAGCGCCGCGTCGACCGGCTGCGCGCCGACGAGGTCATCACGGGGTTCTCGGTGCAGATCGACCACACGAAGCTCGGCTGGGGAATCGAGGCGTTCATCGAGCTGCGCTACCCGGGCAGCACTCCCGTGGACGAGATCATCAGGACGAGTACGGGGGCGCCCGAAGTCCAGGCCGTCTACACGATCGCGGGCGACCCGGACGCGCTGATCCACGTGCGGGTCCGGGACATCGCGCACCTCCAGCAGGTGATCGACCAGTTGCGTCGCAACGACCACGTGACGGGGACGAAGACGCTGATGGTGCTGGGGTCGTGGAACCGGGAGGGGTGAGTCCCGCTCAGTCCGGCTCCGTCACCACCGCTGGAACCTACGATGCAGTCATGAACGATCTCCCCAGTGCCGAGGAAATCCGCGCCCTGCACCTCAAGTACGCGCCCTCCCAGGAGGCTTTCGACCTGGTGTACAACCACTGCGTCATCGTCGGGGAGATCGCCCGGCAGTTGCTGGCAGTGCAGCACAAGCCCGGGGTCGACGCGGATCTCGTACGGGTGGGCTGCCAACTGCACGACATCGGCGTCTACCGCCTGTACGACGACGCGGGCCGGCGGGTCAAGGGCGGCTACATCCGCCACGGCGTGCTCGGGCACGAGATCCTGCGCGCGGAGGGGCTGCCTGACCGCCTGGGCCGGTTCTGTTCGTGCCACGTGGGGGTCGGTCTGACGAAGCAGGACGTCATCGACCAGGCCCTGCCGATTCCCGTCGCCGACTACCTGGCGGAGACGGCCGAAGAGCGCCTGGTGATGTACGCGGACAGCTTCCACAGCAAGTCCACGCCGCCGAAGTTCGTGCCGGCTGATGTTTACCGGGTAAAAATCCGGAAGTTCGGAGCCGGGAAGGAAGCGGTCTTCGACGAGTTGGTCGGGGAGTTCGGGCTGCCGGACCTGGCCGCGGTCGCAACGGGCCGCTGAGGACCCGGCCTCGTGTCAGTCGCCGCCCGCGAGCAGCACCCGGTTCTCCGCCGCCGCCCGGTGCATCCTGGCCGCCAGGTCCCGCGCGACCGCGTAATGCAGTGCCTGCGCGATCGCCGGCTGGGTGCTCTCCAGCACCCGCAGCGCGCCCCGGGTGAGGATGTGGCAGACCGTGGGCAGTTCGGCGGTCAGGCGCTGCGGGACCCCGGAGTCGTCGATCAGCGCCAGGTCGAGCACGGCGGTCCCGGCGGACATCGCGCCGATCCGCTCGAAGACGGCGGCCGGGAACCCCAGGAGGTCCTCGGTCGGCCCCCCCGGGCCCAGTGCCGCCGCCGAGTCCACCGACACCTCAGGCCCCGTCGCGTCCGGCGCGCCGGACGGGGTCCCGCGCGGACCCGCGCCCGGCAGGCCCGCGACGGGCTCCTCGACCAGCAGGCTGCCGGACGAGACGAAGCACAGAGTCCCCGAGACGTCCTCGCAGCCGCCGCCGAACCCGGTCAGTGACTCGCCCTGCGCCAGGAACCGTTCCTCAAGCAGCGGCACGATGGCCGCCGCCATGCCCGGGGCCAGCCCGCTGAGCAGGTCCTGCTCGACCGGATCCACCGACCGGTCGACCTCGTCGGGCCCCAACTCCCGCGCCAGCAACGCGTCTTCGCACCACTCGAGTGCGTCGTCCAGGCCGGTGTGCCAGACCTCCGCGGCGGCCAGCTGGGACCGGCGGTCCGTCTGGACCACCACCGACGCGACCCCCTGGACGCGCAGCTCGGCCATAAGCGCGTCGAGGAGTGCGACGGCGACCGATTCCGTACGGCCGACCCTCCGCATGTCGAGGATCAGCCAGCCCATCACGGTGGCGTCGGCGCTGATCGTGCGGACGGCCAGTTCGGCGGCGGCGAAGCCGAGGTCGCCCTGGAGCCGGCACACCGTGATGGCTGTCCCGGCCTGGCGGAGGACTTCGTGGTGGGCGGCGCGGCGGGCCCGGCGGGACACCACCGTGTCGGCGTGCAGGAGCTGCGGTGCGTCGGGGGCCGCGCGGATCGCCGGGCGCAGCAGGTGGAGCCCGAAGCGGCGGGCGAGTTCCTCGCAGACGGCGGTGCCGCGCACGCTGTTGCCGCGCCGGTCGATGAGGGGGCTGAACAGGCCGATGCCGAGCTGGGACGGGAGGGCCGCGGCAAGTCCGCCGGAGACGCCGCTCTTGGTCGGGAGGCCGGTGCGGAGCATCCATTCACCGGCGAAGTCGTACGTGCCACAGGTGGCCATGACCGTCATGACGTGCTCGGCTGTGTCGATGCCGACCACCCGGGTGCCGGTGGCCGGGTTGACGCCGCCGCAGGCGAGGGTGGCGGCCATGAGGGCGAGGTCGCGGGCGGTGACCAGGACGGAGCACTGCCGGAAGTAGACGGACAGGGCCTCGTCGACTTCACCGTGGAGGGCTCCGGAGTTGCGCAGCAGGTAACCGAGGGCGCGGTTGCGGTCGCCGGTGCGTTCTTCGGAGGCCAGGACACCGTGGTCGACGCGCAGGTCACGCCCGGCGAACGCGGACAGGCCGTCGAGGATGCGCTGGAAGCGCTGTCCGTGGTCGTCGCCGTGGACGAGGGACGCGGTGACGATCGCGCCCGCGTTGACCATCGGGTTGAGCGGGCGTCCGGTGCCTGGTTCGAGGCTGATGGCGTTGAACGCTTCGCCGGTGGGTTCGACACCGACGCGTTCGAGGACGGCGGTCAGGCCGCGGTCGGCGAGGGCGAGGGCGTAGACGAAGGGTTTCGACACGGACTGGACGGTGAATTCGACCTGGGTGTCGCCGGTCTCGTAGACCTGCCCGTCGACGGTGGCCAGGGCGACGCCGAACCAGGCCGGGTCGGCGTTGCCGAGGGCGGGGATGTAGGTCGCGAGCTCACCGGCGTCCTGGTCGCGGATGCGGGTGTGCAGGTCGTCGAGCAGGTCCTGGATGGGACTGGGGACCGTCCGTGCCACTGTTCCGATCCGCCCCTCCGGGTCCGCCGTACGTGCTCATCCCCATCGTGGGCGGGTCCGGGGAGTAGTGCACGCGGGGAGGGCCGAACGGGCGGACCGGGCGGGATCAGTAGCCCTGGTTCGCCCCCGGCGCCGGCGCCCGGCCGGTCTGGACCTGCCAGGTCTGCCACAGCCAGGCGGCCTTGGCGTCGAATTCCGGGTCCTTGCCGCCGAGGCCGGTGATCGGGGCGCGCATCCGCTTGGTCTTGCCGTCGACGAGGCGGAGCTTGAGGCCCTTGCTGCCGAGGACGCTGGTCGGTTCGATGTTCGCGATCTGCTGCCAGGCGAACTGCTGGGTGGTGAGGCCCTTCATGGTCAGTCCGTACTGGTTGGCGGTCACACCCCATTTCGCGGAGAGGAAGAACTGCAGGATGAGGACCGGGCCGATCACGACCATGACCGGGAGAATGCCGCCGAGGGCGATGCCGATGACTCCGAGGCAGAAGAACAGGATGCCCAGGACGAGCATGGGAGTCCGTTGCGGCTTCGTCATTGTGAAGTGTTGTTCAAACATGGCCTCACTTTGGCACAGGGCAGGTCGCGGAATCACCCCCTTCCGCCCGGCCCGTGAGTTCAGAGCGCACTTCGGCGCGGTGCCCGACGCGGCGGTACACGCTTGGGACATCGCCGTGGCGACCGGGCAGCCGGCCGTCGAAGTCGTAGGGGCCGACGGTGTCGAGGTCCTGGGTGACCTCGTACGGGAACGAAGCCTCGAACAGGGCCAGGGTGTGCCCGGCGTGCCGGACGATGTGGGTGTTGGCCCTGCTGACGGTCAGGTCGCGGTCCCCCGCTTCGTCGAACGTCTCGCCGGGCGCCGTGGCGACCCACCGGTTGCGGTACCGCTTCGCGCGGCCGGCGCCGAGCCGGACGCCGTGCAGCATGCCCTCGCCCTGGAACCAGTGGCCCGACCCGCCGGTGCGCGGGTTGGGACCGTTGCGGATGTACGTGCCCGTGAGTTCCGGCGGGATCACGCCGGTCACCTTCAGTTCCGTGTTCGTGGTCTCGCGGTCGACGGGGGCGTAGTTCCCGGTGAGGTGGGCGGCGCCGGCGCGGCCGCGGTGGGCTCAAGCACTGACTGACCGGCGACGAAGCAAGTCATGGACGACCGGCGAAGCGCCAAGTCATGGCTGACCGACGGACGGACGGAAAGTCAGAGCCCGGCCGCGTGGAACTCAAGCGCCGCGACACTCCCCCGCAGTCCCCGGTCGAGCAGCACGACGGAAGCCGTCTCCGCCAGCACCGCCGGCACCGGCCGCACCGCCGGCACCGGCCGCACCGGCCGCACCGGCCGCACCGGCGCGAGCCCCTGACGGGGGATAAGGCCCGGACCGGTCACCGTGCCGAGGAGCCGGTCGATCCGTCGCCGGTGCCGGTCGAAGACCCGGACCGGAACCCAGCGGCCCCGGGCATCCTGGCCCGCGAGCGCCTCGGCCGCCGCGACGTCGAGGAACACCAGGTGCAGCTCGCGCCCGCGCCGCCCGGCGGAGCGGGCCAGCCACCTGCGCAGCCACGGCCGGCTGCCGCAGTCGTGCACCAGGACCGCGCCCCCGGTGCACACCGCGGCGCGGAGTCTGCGCACATGTTCGACGCGGGCCCAGGGCCGGTAGACGGCGTACGGGATCCAGGCGGGCATCCTCGACTCGCAGGACTCGTGGACGTCCCGTGGATCGACGACGGCCGTAATTTCGGGCGAAGCCTCCGACCAGCGGCGCAGCAGCGTGCTCTTGCCGCTGCCGGGCAGACCGGACACGACTATCACCGCGCCGGCTGGGTAGGCGAGGGCGGACGGACCGGAGGTGAGCCTCCGCAGGTCCACCAGGCCGCGCGGGCGCAGGGCCGGGCCCACGGTGCCCGGTGCGGCCGCCTGTCCGCCTGACACGTCCGGTATTCCGTTCACTGCCGTCCCCCCGTCCGAACCGACCGCCCCGTAGCTTGACACAGCGTTCCGACCGGCCGCCGGACAACCGGCGGCACCGGGTGACCCGTTCCCCCCGTGGACGGGCCCCGGCTACGAAAGGACACATCCCGACATGGGAATCATCGCCTGGATACTTCTCGGCCTCATCGCCGGTGTCATCGCCAAGATGCTTATGCCGGGGCGTGACCCGGGTGGGTTCATCATCACCATCGCCATCGGAGTCGCGGGGTCCTTCCTGGGCGGCTGGATCTCGGCCAAACTCCTGGACCGCCCGTTCGAGAAGCACTTCTTCGACCTGCGGACCTGGGTCGCGTCGATCGGCGGGGCGCTGGTCCTGCTGCTCATTTTCCGGATGTTCTCCGGTGGCCGGTCCAGGTCGAGGCGCTGAGTCAGCGGCTCCGCAGTGCCTTGACCACCTCGGCGATCTGCCCGTCGTGCGCGGGGTCGGCCGGAAGCGGCACGGTGACACCGTCCGCGAGGCCGCCCCAGCGCGCGGCGATGAGGCCGGGGAGTTCCCCGTACAGGCCCATCGGGACGAGGGTGTCGAGGACTTCGTCCGTGACGACTTTTCCCAGGGAGTCCCACCGGTCGCGGCGCACCAGGTCGGCGAGTGCGGGTTGCAGGTCGGGCCAACCGTACAGCTCCAGGGTCTTGCGGTAGGCCGGTGTCGAGTACAGGAACGCGAACAGCCTGCGCTGGCGCTCCCGTTCGCGGTCCAGGTCGCCGCGGGTCGCGCCGGCGACCACCTTGATGCCGGCGACGAGTTCGAGTTCCCCCGTACGACGGCCGGCTGAAGCGGCCCCGGCCGCCAGGCCCGGGCGGCAGACGGACTCCAGGTAGCGGGGGTCGGAGTTGGTCGGGTGGGTGACGAACCCGTCGGCGAGTTCGCCCGCCAGCTCGCACATCTTCCGGTTGACGCCGCCGAGGTAGACCGGCGGCTCAGTGGTTCCGGAGTCCGGCCCCGGGTTGAAGTAGGGCTGCATGCGGGTGAGTTGATAGTGCTCGCCGGTGAATCCGGGCCGCTCCCCGCTGCGGAACGATCCGAACGCCGTACGGACCGCTCCCACGTATTCGCGCATCCGCGCCGCCGGTTCGGACCACGGCATCCCGTAGCGCTCTTCGATGTTCTGCCGGATCTGGGTGCCCAGGCCGAGGTGGAACCGTCCGCCGGAGAACCGGGAGAGGTCCCACGTGGTGTAGGCCGTGAGCAGCGGCGACCGGACGAAGGCCAGCGCGACGGAAGTCCGTACGGTGATCCGGTCGGTGTGCTCCAGTGCGAGGAGCGCGAGCGCGAAGGAGTCGTGCACGGTCTCCGAGACCTGGAGCCCGTCGTAGCCCGCCGCTTCGACGCGGCGCGCGTACGCTCCGACGTCCCGCAGGGGTGTCCGCGGGTCCATGCCGGTGTACACCTTCACTGTGCGCTCCTGTCCGTGGGCCTGTGGTCCAGGCCCATCTTGACGTAGCGTCAGCTGAGGTTCCGACCCAGGACGGTGCTGAGGGTCCGGGGGTCGTTCGTGATGACCGCGTCGACGCCGAGATCGGCCAGCCGGGCCATCTCCGCGGCGTGGTCGACGGTGTAGGTGCACGCTTTCATGCCCATGCGGTGCGTACGCTCGACGCTCCGCCGGGTGACCCAGCAGGACTTCTGGTTGAAGTAGTCGGGCCGGATGAGCTGGAAGACGTTGGCACGCGGCCGGAACGGCTTGTTCCAGCTCAGCGCGATGACGGCGCCGGGCGCGACGGACCGGACATAGGCGAGGGCGTCGGTGTCGCCGCAGAAGACGGCCCACTCGTAGCAGTCGAGCTCCCGGACGACACCCACCGACGCCCGCCCTTCGGCGAGCCCGGGGAGGTCGACCATCAGTGGCACCCGCGAGTCGCGGGCGAGCTCAAGCGCCTCACGCAGCGTCGGAATGCGGAACCCGCCGTCCGTCAGGCTGCCCAGATCGTCGTACGGGGTTTCAGCCACGCGGCGTCTGTGACCCCACAACCGGGTGAGCGTGTGGTCGTGCAGGAGGACCGGCACGCCGTCGCTGGTGAGTTTGACGTCGATCTCGACGCAGTCGGCGCGGTCCGCGATCGCCGACCTGATCGACGGCAGGGTGTTCTCCCGCAGCACCAGTGGGTCGCCCCGGTGGGCGACGACCCAGGTCACGACGCACGCAGTTCGGTCATGGTCCGTACGTTAGCCCGGGTAAGGGACGGGCGCGCGGGGAGGCGACACCCGGGACGCCGCCCCGGCGGGCGCCGCCCGCTGGCTGCTCTCCCGGGGGGCCCCGGCTGAGGAGAGGCGTGGGGATCAACGCCCGGGGAGCGCGTCCACGTAGACCCAGGCGCCCTCGTGGCGGGCGAAGCGACTGTGCTCGTCGAGGGTCTCCGCACGGCCGCGCTCGGTGTAGGCGGCCCGGAAGGCGACGGTGCCCCCGGTGTGGAAGGGGCCGCCCTCAGTGGCGCTGACGATCTCCAGCCCGGTCCAGCGCGTCTTCGCGTCCAGACCCAGGCGCGCCGGCCTGGTGTCCGGGTGCCAGGTGCGCAGCAGGTAGGGCTCGTCGAGGACGACGAAGGCGCTGTAGCGGGAGCGCATGAGGAGTTCGGCGGTGGGGGCCGCCTTTTCGCCGCTGTGGAGCCGGCCGCAGCAGTCCGCGTAGGCCGCGGGGAGGCCGCAGGGGCAGGGGGCGGTGCCGGAGAGGGAGTGGTGGCGGGCCATGGGGCAAGTCTAGAAGACCACTGAAGATCCAGGACTTGTCCGGTCAGCCGGGCCCGGCGGCGGATGCCGACGGTCGCCGCGGTGGAGGTGGAGGTGGCACCGGCGGTGGCTACCAGATGTAGATCGGCACGCCGCGGGGGTCCTTCGCCGGATTGACCTTCATGCAGGCACTCTCATCCGCGCCGTTGAGCGCCGACGAACCGGCCGGCAGTTCCCCCGCGGGCGGGGCGCTGGACGCGGGCGCTGGCCTGGCCGGCTGCCCCTCGGGTGTGTTCGCCGCGCCCTTGTACGTCGCGCCGCCGGTCCAGTCGGTCCCGATCTGCACGGTGACGTGTGTCGCGGCGGTACTCGCCTGGAGGGCCGTCGCGGGCAGGCCGAGCGCGTCGGCTACGGCCTGCGCCTGGTCCTTGTCCTTCGCCGGGTAGATCAACGTGCTGGTAGTCCGCCGGAGGGTCGTCGTCTCCTTGGTGACCTGGGTGAAGCCCTGCGCGGTCAGCCCGTCGGCGACAGGTCCGGCGCGGTCGGCGGTCTTCGTGGCGTTGACGACGGTGACGCGTACGGCGGCCTTGTCCGGCCCCGGAGTGCCGGGCGCGGGGGCAGGGCCGGCCGGGGCCGGCTCGGAACCGGGCGGCGGGCCGTTCTTGTCGAAGGCCACGTCCTTGCGGACCAGGGCGAACAGCTTCTCCGCCGACGGAGCCGGGACCAGGTGTGCGTCGGGGGCCCTGGGGTCCGGGTCGTGCGGCATCGTCGTCATGGTGATGCGGTCGGCCGGGACCTTGTTCAGCGTCTGTGCCAGACCGGTCAGCTTGGGGATGCCGCCGAGGCCGTCGTCCACGGTGAGCGCCTTGGTCGCCGCCTCTGCGACCTTGAACAGTTTGACCGGGTTGGTGATCGTGCTGTTCGCCTTGAGCGTCCGGACCATCGAGTTCATGTACATGTGCTGGGCGTTCGACCGGCCGATGTCACCGCCGTCCTCGAAGGCGTGGCGGGTGCGGAGCCACTGGAGCGCCTTCTCGCCCTGGACCGTGCTCTTGCCCTTGGGCAGTTTCAGGTGCGAGCCGACTTCGTGCCGTACCCCGTCCCGGTACTCGACCGAGTCGTCCTTGATGTTGTTGTCGACGCACACTTCGACCCCGCCGACAGCGTCGGCCATCGACACCACGCCGCTGAAGTCGACCATGATGAAGTGGTCGATGTGGATCTTCGCGAGCTTCTCCCACGTACCGACGACACATCCGGGGCCGCCGTTGCCCAGGCTTTCGTTGATGAGGTTGTTCGTCGCCTTGTAGGTCTTCTTCGTCTTCGGGTCGGTGCACGCGGGGATGTCCACCCGGGTGTCCCGCGGGACGCTGATGACCGACGCGTTGCTGCGGCCGGCGGACACGTGCAGCAGCATCTGGACGTCGGCGCGCGCGGGACCGCCGTCGCACGCACCGCCGAGCTTGCAGTTCTCCGGGTTGTCCCGGCCGTCCGAGCCGATGAGCAGGATGTTCAACGGCGTACGGCCGAACTGGTCCGGCGGCTCCTTGGGGACTTCGAAGTCGCTGGAGTTCCGCTTGCTGTGCTTGATGTTGCCGTTCAGCTTCCCGTAGAGCGCGAACGCGACCCCGCCGGTGACGACGAGCAGCAGGGACAGCACCAGTGCGGTGATCTTCAGCTTGCGGAACCGGCGCGGCCTGCCGCGAACGTTGCCGCGCCGGCGGCTGCCTGTGCCGTCACCTGCCGGACCGTCGTCCGCCGGCACCCCACCCGCCTCCGGGGCGGCGGGGCCCACCGGGGCCACGGGCCCGGCCTCCGGACTCCGCCGGGCCCGCCGCCCGTGCGCACCGGACCGGTGGCCGCTGGAACCGGAGGCTGGCGTCAAGGTCTCTCCCGGGGAAGCTGTCGTCGATTCGGTACCGCACCGCCGCACGCTGGCAGGTCACCGTACCCGCTCCGGAAAACAGACGGCGCAGGTGGTGACCGGTTTCGCTGACGGAACATCAGACGACGACGTGACCGGAACGGTTGCAGCGACGGGACGGCCCCTCCTGACCCAACGACAGTGACGCCCCCTGAGCTTGCGCCCAACGACCCGACATTTCATGGTCCAAGGGTGCTGAATGCCTGATTCCGGCATCCAGCGCCCTTCCGTCAAGGAGCCGTCAGGTCCGTGGCGATGATCTTCTCGATGTTGCGCTCGACCAGCGCGGTGATCGTGACGAACGGGTTCACGCCGGTGCTCCCGGGGACCAGTGAGCCGTCCGTGACGTACAGGCCGGGGTACTCCGGCAGCCGCCCGTAGTTGTCGGTGGCCTGGTTCAGCACGCAGCCGCCGAGCGGGTGGTAGGTGAAGTCGTCACCCCACACCTTGTTGAGGCCGAACAGGTCGGAGCGGTAGACCGTGACCTGCTTTTTGTTGATCTTGTCGAACACCCGCTTCGCAGCGTCGATGGACGGCTGGGTCATCCCCGGCGTCCAGGTGAGGTCGACCTTGCCGGTCGTCGGGTTGAACACGAACTTCCCGCGGTTCGGGTTCTTCGTGATCGCGAGGTAGAGGCTCAGCCACAGCTCCGTACCGGCCGGGAACGGCGCTATCTCAGCGAAGACCGGGCCGTTCGGGTCGTCCCAGTTGTCGATGCCCATGGCCGGGATGCAGGACTGGAGGGCTCCCGTGGTGTCCCAGATGTGGTTGGCGCGTCCCACCATGACGTTGCCGTTGTTGCCCCAGCCCGCGCCGACGGCCGCGGGCAGGTCGGGCAACCTCCCCTGGTCGCGCATGGAGACGAGCAGTTTGCTGGTCCCGACGCTGCCGGCCGCGAAGAACACCCGGTCAGCGGTGACCGTCTTGAGGGCGATCCGGTCGCCCCGGGTGTTGATCTCCTCCATCTCGACGGTGTAGCCGCCGCCGGGGGCCGGGGCCACGCCGGTGACGGTGTGCAGGGCGGAGATCGTGAGCCGGCCGGTGGCGGCGGCCACCGCGAGGTAGGTCTTGTCGAGGGACTTCTTCCCGGCGTTGTTGCCGAAGATGACCTCGCCGTCCAGCGCCGAACGCGGCACCTGGCCGGCCTGCTCCTGCTCCATGTAGTTGAAGTCGTAGACGTTGGGCACGAACGTCGTCGCGAAGCCGGAGGACTGCGCGACCCGGCGGCTCAGCCGGGCGAACTTGTAGCACTCGGCCGACTCGAACCACGCCGGGTCGATGTGGTTGACGCCCAGTGCGGCGTTCGCGCGGGGGAAGTACGTCGAGTACATCACCTCCGAGTCGACCGACGGCAGGATCTCCTCGAAGTAGTTCCGCCGGGGCATGACCGCCATGCCACCGTTGACCAGCGAGCCGCCGCCGACACCGCGCCCCTGGTAGACGCGGGTGCCGGCGAAGTGCTCCGACTCCAGGACACCGGCGTACATGGGGAGGTCCGTGGAGGTCGGGAAGCCCAGGAAGTTGCTGAACGGCAGTTCAGTCTTGTTCTTGAACCAGAACGACCGCTTGTCGGCGCTGAGCATCTTCGTGAAGATCTTGCCGTCGGGGCCGGGGGTGGTCCAGTTCTGCCCCATCTCCACCATGTGTGTGTTGACGCCGGCCTGCGTCAGCCGCAGCGCGGCGACCGCGCCGCCGTATCCGCTGCCGATGATGAGCGCGGGCACCCGGTCCCCGGAGGCCAGTGCGTGCCGCGGCGCCGCCGCCGAAGCGGTCCACTTCGAGGAGACCGCGAGCGCGGCCGCGGTGGCACCGGCCCCGGCGAGGAACCCGCGGCGCGACACACCGCTCGACCGGCCTGCTTCATACGTGCGCTGAATTCTCATAAAGGCAGATCACTCTCTCTGGGAGACAGGGCCCGCTAGCCCGTCTCGAGGGGATCAATCAGAAAGTCTTTCCACAACGCACTGCCGGTGGTTCCGTACTCGCCGCGCTCTGCCTCATTCGTCTACTCCGCTTAGTCCATTCGGTTGGCCGAACCGGCGGACGGGCGCGGAGTGTCGACTGTCGGTGACATTCCGCCAGCACGAAGCGCACCAACCGGGCCGCGTGATCACACACCGTGATCTTATTTTGCCGTCCAGGACGTACCCATCTATCTGAAATACAGTCAGATCGAGGTCACCCTAGACGATTCACCACAGAAAAGGACCGGCAATCGGGCGCGAAAAAAAGAGCACACTGAGCATGGAGAATTGATCGGATTAAGGGTTCAATCAATCCGCCATTGACCGTTCAACAGGCGGGGCCGACGGCTTCGTCAACCATGCCTCAGTCTCATACGAAGTGATCGTGAGTGTCAGCCCGGAGGCTCACTCCCCGGGGTGAGTCCGCGGCCGGCGACGGCGTCCGCCAGGTCCGCGATCAGTTCTTCGCCGTCGGTGAGGGCCTGCCGCAGCGCGTCCCGGTAGGCCTCGATGCGATGTATACAGACGGGTATACTCAGCAATACCGACGTACACCCTGGAGGGCATCATGGCCAAGACGATGATCGATCTTGACGACCAGCTGGTCATGGATGTCGCGAAGATACTGGGCACCGGCACCAAGAAGGACACGGTCAACGGAGCGATGCGGGAGGTGCTGACAACCCGCCGCCGGGCCCTCGCCCTCATCCGGCTGCAAGACCTGGTAGCTGACGGGGCCGTGGACGCGGAACTGCTGATGGACAAAGGGAAGTACCGGCGTTGAGCACCGCGGACTACCTGATCGACACCAGCGCGCTGGTCCGGCTCCTCAAGGCGCCTGAAGCACACGAACCGTGGAGCAGCGCGGCCCGCGCGGGGCTGATCGCGGTCTGCCCGGTCACGGAGCTGGAGTTCCTCTACAGCGCCCGCTCGAAGGCAGACCGGGCAGCGCTCATCGAAGCACTACGTGAGCTGTTCGGCTGGGTTCCGGTGGACGATCGCGCTTACACCCGGGCCTGGGAGGTCCAGGAGGAGCTGACCAACCGGGGGCAGCACCGCTCCGCCGGAGCCGTCGACCTGGTCCTCGCGGCCACCGCCGAACTCCAGGACCTGGTCCTGCTGCATCAGGACGCTGACTTTGACTGCATCATGAAGGTCACGGGTCAGGCGATGCAGTCCCTGGGCACCGGCGGGAAATAGGCGTGCTGCGGCTCGCTGCGGGAAATCCGTACCAGAGTCTTTTCCGCCGTGGGGCGGAACTCCGGTGTGGCGGAACTCCGGTGTGGCGGAAGCAAAGAGCCCCGCGTGCCCCGGGTGACCGGGAACACACGGGGCTCAGGGGCGCGTGTCAGCCCAGCTTCGCCGTAAGGGTGATCGTCGTGCCCGTCAGCGCCTGGCTGACGGGGCAGTTCTTCTTCGCGTCCTCAGCGGCGGCGGCGAAACCGGCCTCGTCCAGACCGGGGACGTCACCGGTGACGGTGAGGTGGATCCCCGTGATGCCGGTGCCGGGCTGGAACGTCACGTCGGCCTGGGTCTCCAGGCGGGTGGGCGTGTTGCCCGCCTTGCTCAGGCCGTTGGACAGCGCCATCGAGAAGCAGCTGGAGTGGGCGGCTGCGATGAGCTCTTCGGGGCTGGTCTTGCCGTTGGGCTCGGCGGACCGGGCCGGCCAGGAGACCGGGTAGTCGGGCAGGCCCGAGGAGATCATCGAGACGGTCCCCTTGCCCTCAAGCAGCGAACCCTCCCATGCGGTGCGGGCGGTGCGTACGGTGGCCATGGTTTCCTCCGGCTCAGTGGTGTGCTCGTGAACGAGGACAGCCTCGCATCCCCGGCCACGTTGCACCAACGACGGCCCCACCAGGACCTAGTCCTGCTTTTCGCCGGAGGTGAAACGCGAGACCGTCAGGGCGATGATGATGATCGCGCCGTTGAGGAACTTGTTCCACATCGCCGGGACTCCCCCGAGTGTCATCACGTTGACGACCAGTTGGAGGGTCAGGACGCCGGTCAGCGCGCCGAACAGGCTGCCGCGGCCGCCGTTGAGGCTGACGCCGCCGATGACCGTGGCGGCGAAGACCTGGAAGATCCAGCCGTCGCCCTGCGTCGCGGAGACCGAGCCGTAGTGGCCGGTGTAGAGGATTCCGGCGAACGCGGCGAGCAGTCCGCCGATGCCCAGGACCGTCCAGGTGATCGTGTCCACCTTGATCCCGGCCGCGCGGGCGGCGTCGGGGTTGCCGCCGATCGCGTACAGCGCCCTGCCGTGCCGCAGCCACGCCAGTGCCGCGCCGCCGACCGCGAACAGCAGTCCGCAGACCCACACCGAGGCCGGTGCGCCGAACCAGGCGGTCTTGCCCAGGTAGCGGAACGATTCGGGGACGGTGACGATCGACTGGCCTTCGGAGATGCCCGTCTGGAGGCCGCGCAGCATCGTAAGCATGCCGAGGGTCACGATGAAGCCGTTGAGCCTGAGCTTGATGATCAGGAACCCGTTGATGAGGCCGATGGTCAGACCGACCAGGAGGCACACGGGTATCGCGGTCCACGTCGGCAGGACACCGAGGCCGACGAAGCGGGCGCCCTCCGACGGCAGGACCATCCACATCGCGATGACCGGCGCGACGCCGATGGTGGACTCCAGCGAGAGGTCCATCTTCCCGATGATGAGGATGAGCGCCTGGGCCAGGACCAGGATGCCCAGTTCAGTGGACTGCTGGGTGACGCCCAGGAGGTTGTCCTTGGTCAGGAACGCCGAGGAGACGGCGAAGCCGATGACGCACAGGACGAGCAGTACGGGCAGCAGGGACAAGTCCCGGTAGCGAGCCAGGTCGAAGCCGGGGGTGGGGCGCTGGAGACGCCGGGCTCCGGTGGGGACCGGCGGTCCGGCGGTGGCCGGCATCCCGGGGGTTGGTGACTTATCCATGGTCGGCATGGTTCGCTTCCGTTCCTGTCGTGCTTGTTCCTGACGTCGCCCCAGTCGCTGTGGCGCTTGTCCTTGACGCTGGTTCAGCCGCTGTGGCGCTTGTCCTTGACGCTGCCTCAGCCGCTGCCGCGGTGCTGCCGGTGACGCCCTCCATGGCCGCCACCAGCTCCTGGTCGGTCCACCCGCTGCCGAACTCGGCGACGATGCGGCCGTGGAACATCGCGACCACCCGGTCACAGCTGCGGAGGTCGTCCAGTTCGTCGGAGACGATCAGGGCCGCGCGGCCTTCGCCGGCGACGCCCTGGATGGTCCCGAGCAGGGACTCCTTGGATTTGACGTCCACGCCGGCGGTGGGCCGGACGGCGACGAGCACGTGGGGTTTGGTGGCCAGCGCGCGGGCGATGACCACTTTCTGCTGGTTGCCGCCGGACAGTCCGGCGACGTCCTGTCCCGGGCCTGAGGTCTTGATGTCCAGGTCGTTGATCATGCGGGTGGCGAACGCCCGGGTCCGGGACGGCAGGACGATTCCGTACGGGCCGAGCTGGCCGGTGACGGTGAGGGTGGCGTTCTCCGCGACGCTGCGGCCCAGGACCAGGCCGTGGATGTGCCGGTCCTCGGGGACGAAGCCGATCCCGGCGTTCAGGGCCGCCGAGACGTTCCCCGGCCTGACCTTCTTCCCGGCGACTGTGATGCCGCCGGACGTCGCCTTGCGCAGCCCCGCGAGGGTTTCGCCGAGCGGGACGCTGCCGCTGGCGGCCGATCCCGCGATGCCGAGCACTTCCCCGGGCCTGACCTGGAAGGTCAGGTCCTCGTACGAGCCGCTCAGGGTCAGGGCGTCGACCTTGAGGAGCGGGAGGGACTTCGTCCCGACGGCTGTGCCGGGCCGTCCGGTCCGCTCCGCGGCCGTGGTGGTTTCACCCGTCATGGCCTCGACCAGGGCGCGCTTGCCCAGTTCGGCCACCGGCGCGGTCACCACGTGCCGCGCGTCGCGGAAGACGGTGACCGTCGAGCAGAGGTCGTAGACCTCCTGGAGGTGGTGCGAGATGAACAGGAACGCCACTCCCTGCGCCTGGAGTTCCCGCAGTTTCCCGTACAGCCGGGTGATGCCGCCGGAGTCCAGTTTCGCGGTGGGTTCGTCGAGGATGATGAACCGCGCGCCGAAGGACAGGGCCCGGGCGATCTCGACGAACTGCCGCTGCTCTACTGTCAGATCCCTGATGCGGGCGGCGGGGTCGATGTCCACGCCGTACTCGGCGAGGAGGCTGCCGGCGCGGTTGCGCAGTTCCGCCCACTTGATGGGGCGGAAGGCCCGGCCGCTCTGCCGGTTGAGGAAGAGGTTCTCCGCGACGGTGAGTTCGGGGATGACGGTGGAGTGCTGGTAGACGCAGGCGACCCTCGCCCGCCACGCGTCCGTGTCGCCGACGGCGGGCGCCGGCCCGCCGTTGAAGCGCAACTGCCCCTCGTCGGGCCGCTGGAGACCGGTGAGGATCGAGACCAGCGTGGACTTGCCGGCTCCGTTGCGGCCCACCAGTGCGTGGGACTCGCCGGGCATTACGGTGATGCGGGCCCGGTCGAGCGCGACGGTGGCGCCGAACCGCTTGGTGATCCCGGTCGCTTCGACAAGCGCGGTGCCGCCGGCACCCGGCTGCTTCTGCTCGTCCGCCATAGTGCTTGTTCCTTCTCTGTGGGGAAGACGGCCTTTCCGGAGACCGGGAGGAGGCCCCGGCCTCCCCGAGGGGGTGGGGAGGCCGGGGCCTGCGACTTCTACTTGCCGATCTGGTTGCCCCACAGGCCGGGGTTGTCCACTCCGCCGATGTCCACCAGCGGCGCGGGGAGCTGGTCCTCCAGGCCGTTGGGCAGCTGGATGATGGTGGAGCCGTGGTCGGTCGGGCCCGGCTGGAACGTCTTGCCCTGCGCGGCCGCGTCGGCGTAGAAGAGCGCGTACTTGGCGTACAGGTCGGCCGGCTGCGAGATGGTCGCGTCGATCTTCCCGTCGCGGATCGCCTTGTACTCGTCCGGGATGCCGTCGTTGGAGACGATGGTGATGTGCTCCGGGTCGCCGACCTTCTTCAGCAGGCCCTTCTGCTCAAGCAGAGCGAGGGTCGGCTGGAGGAAGACTCCGCCGGCCTGCATGTAGATGCCGTTGAGGTCGGGGTTCGCGGCGAGGATGCCCTGCAGCTTCGCGGAAGCGACGTCGCCCTTCCAGTCGGTCGGCAGCTCGAACACCTTGATGTCCGGGTACTTCGTCTTCATGCACAAGGCGAACGCCTCGGAGCGGTCGCGGCCGTTGACCGAGGCGAGGTCACCCTGGAGTTCGGCGACCTTGCCCTTGCCGTTCAGCTTCTTGCCGAGGTAGTTGCAGGCCTGGGTGCCGTACGCCTTGTTGTCGGCGCGGACCACCATGTAGACCTGCCCCTTGTCCGGGCGGGTGTCGACGCTGATGACGGGGATCTTCTTGGCGGCGAGCTCGTCCAGGGTGGAGACGATGGCGCCGGTGTCCTGCGGGGCCATCACGACGGCCTTGACGCCCTGGGTCTGGAAGGTCTGGACGTTCGCGACGAGCTTGGTGACGTCGTTCTGCGAGCTGCTGAGCGGCAGGGTGCTCAGCTTCTCCGTCTTGATACCGGTCTCCACGTACTTCTTGTACGAGTTCCAGAAGTCGGAGTCCGAACGCGGCAGGTCGATGCCGAGCTTCGGCTTGCCGGGCGCGCCGTCTGCGGACTTGCCGCCGTCGTCGCTGTCCCGGTTGCAGGCCGTCGAACCTGCTGCGAGGAGCACCACACCGGCTATCGCGGCGACGGTGCGGAGGGAGTGGAGCTTCACGGTACGTGCTCTCCTTGCCAAGGCTTCCGGCTGCTGTGCTGCGCCGGAAGGCTGTGGGGTGCCACCGGGCGTCTAGGGGGACGGCCCGGGTCGTGCGGGTGGAGCAGTGTCATCGGAGGTCTCTCCGGCGACGACGACACTATGTGCATGGCGCACTCCAGAACAAGGGAAGCCCTGGGATGATTGCCGGGGTACGCTGCGGCGCGGCCGGTGTGTAATGCCGCACAGAATGACAAATACCATGCCCCACAGTCCACTTGACGGTGCGTCAGTCTCAATTGACGATGCGCGACAAGAGAGACATCCGATGATGGGCATGTCGACAACCGCCCCCCTGGAAACCGGCGCGACACCAGTGATTCATCCGATGTGCATCCTCCGGCCCCCGTCCCACGCGACCACCCCTCGTGACCCCACACAGTTTCGGCGCACGATCCAGAGTAGCTATACATCCGATGATTCCTTGCCTAGTCGCTGCTTCAGTCGTAGAGTCAAGCCAGCCACCGCCAAGTCATCCGATGTAAAGATCCGGGTTGTCACTTCCGGAGGAAGGACCCTGGAATGAAACTGCTCCGGCTCGGTCCCCGCGGCGGCGAGCGCCCCGCAGTCCTGCACACCGACGGCCTGACCTACGACCTTTCAGGTCTCACCGGCGACATCACCGGCGCCTTCCTCGCCGGCGGTGGAACGGACCGGGTGCGCGAGGCACTTGCGGAAGGCACACTGCCTCTCCTCGCCCACGCGGGCCTGCGCGTCGGCGCCCCCGTCGCCCGCCCCGGCAAGGTCGTCTGCGTGGGCCTCAACTACCGGGACCACGCCGAGGAGACGGGCGCGGACATCCCGCCCCGCCCTGTCGTGTTCATGAAGGACCCCGGCACGGTCGTCGGCCCGTACGACGACGTCCTCATCCCCCGCGACTCGGTGAAGACCGACTGGGAGGTGGAGCTCGCGGTGGTCGTCGGCCGCCGGGCCCGCTACCTGGAGTCCCCGGAGGAGGCCCTGGGGGTCATCGCCGGATACGCCGTCAGCAACGACGTCTCCGAGCGCGCGTTCCAGCTGGAGTACTCATCACAGTGGGACCTCGGCAAGTCCTGCGAGACCTTCAACCCGCTCGGGCCCTGGCTGGTGACGGCCGATGAGGTCACGGACCCGCAGGACCTGACGCTGCGTCTGTCCGTCAACGGCGTCCAGCGCCAGGACGGCCGCACCAAGAACATGATCTTCAGCGTCGCACACATCGTGCACTACCTGAGCCGGCACATGGTCCTGGAACCCGGCGACGTCGTCAACACCGGCACGCCCGCCGGTGTCGCCCTCGGTCTGCCCGGCAACCCCTACCTGCGCGCCGGCGACGTCGTCGAGCTTGAGATCGACGGCCTCGGCCGCCAGCGGCAGACCTTCGGTCAGGCCTGACCGTGCTGTTCGCGCACTCCGCACCGAAAGACCTGAGAGGCCAACCTGTGTCCCCCTCACCCACGCGGATCACCGCCGTCGAGACGTACGACGTCCGCTTCCCCACGTCCCGGGACCTGGACGGGTCGGACGCGATGAACCCGGACCCCGACTACTCGGCCGCCTACGTCATCCTGCGCACCGACGCCGTGGACTGCGTCGAGGGCCACGGGTTCACCTTCACCATCGGGCGCGGCAACGACGTCCAGGTGGCGGCGATCGGCGCGCTGCGGCCGTACCTCGTGGGCCGGTCCGTGCTCGAGCTGTGCGCCGACCCCGGCTCCGTCTCCCGGGAGCTGGTCGGCGACAGCCAGTTGCGCTGGCTCGGCCCGGAGAAGGGCGTCATGCACATGGCGATCGGCGCGGTCGTCAACGCCGTCTGGGACCTGGCCGCCAAGTGCGCGGGCAAGCCGCTGTGGAAGCTCCTGGCCGACGCCGAGCCCGAATGGCTCGTCTCCCAGGTCGACTTCCGGTACATCGCCGACGCGCTCACCCCCGCCGAAGCGCTGGGGCTGCTGCGTTCGGGCAGGGAGGACGCTGCCGTACGGGAAGCCGACCTGCTGCGGCGCGGCTACCCGGCGTACACCACTTCCCCCGGCTGGCTGGGCTACTCCGACGAGAAGCTCACCGGGCTGGCGAAGGCCGCGGTCGCCGACGGTTTCACCCAGATCAAGCTGAAGGTCGGCGCCGACCTCGACGACGACATCCGGCGCTGCCGGGCGGCCAGAGCGGCCGTCGGCCCGGACATCCGGATCGCGATCGACGCCAACCAGCGGTGGAACGTCGCCGAGGCCGTCGAATGGACCAACGCGCTCGGGGAGTTCGACCCGTACTGGATCGAGGAGCCCACCAGCCCGGACGACATCCTGGGGCACGCGGCGATCCGCGCCGGGGTCGGCAAGGTGAAGGTCGCCACCGGCGAGCACGTGCAGAACCGCATCATCTTCAAGCAGTTGCTCCAGGCCGGTGCGGTCGACATCCTCCAGATCGACGCGGCGCGGGTCGGCGGGGTCAACGAGAACCTCGCGATCCTGCTGCTCGCCGCGAAGTTCGGCGTCCCGGTCTGCCCGCACGCCGGCGGCGTCGGACTGTGCGAACTGGTGCAGCACCTCTCGATGTTCGACTACGTGGCACTGTCCGGCACCACCGAGGACCGGGTCATCGAATACGTCGACCACCTGCACGAGCACTTCCTCGACCCGGTCTCCATCGTCCGCGGCCACTACGCCGCCCCGCTCGCCCCCGGCTTCTCCGCACAGATGCGGCCCGGGACGCTCAAGCTCTTCAGCTTCCCCGACGGTCCCGTCTGGGCCGCCGCCCCGCAGAAGGTGATGGCATGACAGATCTCGCCGGACTCAAAGCAGTCGTGACCGGCGGCGGCGCCGGGATCGGCCTGGCGACCGCGCGGCTGCTCGCCGCCCGGGGCGCGGAGGTCGCAGTGCTCGACATCCGGCCCGGCGACCTGGACAAGGGTCTGCACGGCCTAGTCTGCGACATCACTGACGACACGTCAGTCCGCACTGCCGTAGCGGCTGCCGCAGCCCGCCTCGGCGGCATCGACATCCTGGTCAACAACGCCGGCATCGGCGCGGTCGGCACGGTGGCCGACAACGACGACGAGCAGTGGCACCGGGTCCTCGACGTCAACGTCCTGGGCATCGTACGGATGACCCGCGCGTCCCTGCCGCACCTGCGGGCTTCGGACAACGCCGCCGTGGTCAACACCTGCTCGATCGCCGCGACGGCCGGGCTTCCGCAGCGGGCGCTCTACTCCGCCAGCAAGGGCGCCGTGCTGTCCCTGACCCTGGCGATGGCCGCGGACCACGTACGGGAGGGCATCCGCGTCAACTGCGTCAACCCGGGCACGGCGGACACCCCGTGGGTCGGCAGGCTGCTCGACGACGCCGCCGACCCGGCGGCGGAGCGGGCCGCGCTGAACGCCCGCCAGCCGCTGGGCCGCCTGGTCACCGCCGACGAGGTGGCAGCGGCCATCGTCTACCTCGCCGGCCCCGCCGCCGCGTCCGTCACGGGCACCGCGCTGGCCGTAGACGGCGGCATGGCAGGCTTGCGCCTGCGCCCGGCCGGAAGCTGACCCCGGAATTCATCGCGTCGGTCATGGACAAAAACCCCCTTAACGATCTCCGGAGGGGACTTTTGTACCTGAACGACGCAGCAGGAGGGACTACCGTGCACCACCATCCGCCCGGCGGCAGTGCCGCCACCGTCAGCGAGCTGGCCTTCGGCGCCGCCGGGATCGGCAACCTGTTCACCCCGGTTGACGACGCGGCCGCGGCGGAAGCCGTCGACGCTGCCTGGGACGCCGGGATCCGCTCCTTCGACACGGCCCCGCACTACGGCCTGGGCCTGTCGGAGCGCCGCCTCGGCGCGGCGCTGCGGGACCGGCCCCGGGCGGAGTTCACCCTCTCCACCAAGGTCGGCCGGATCCTGGACCCGCTCCCCCACAGCGCCGGGGACGACCTCGCGAACGGCTTCGCCGTGCCCGCCACCCACCGGCGGCGCTGGGACTTCAGCGCCGACGGCGTACGCCGCAGCATCGGGGCGAGCCTGGAGCGCCTGGGCCTGGACCGGATCGACACCGTCTATCTGCACGACCCGGACCAGCACGCCGGACAGGCGCTGGGCGAGGCGTATCCGGCGCTGGAGAAGCTGCGGGCGGAAGGTGTCGTCCGGGCGGTCGGCGTCGGGATGAACCAGTCCGCGCTGCCCGCCAGGTTCGTCCGGGAGACGGACATCGACGTGGTGCTGCTCGCGGGGCGCTACACGCTGCTCGACCAGGACGGCCTCACCGACCTGCTGCCGGCGGCGCTGGAGCGGAACGTCAGCGTTGTGGCCGGCGGGGTGTTCAACTCGGGCCTGCTCGCGGATCCGAAACCGGGCGCGACGTTCGACTACGCGACGGCTCCGGCGGAGCTCCTGGACCGGGCCCTGCGGATGAAGACCGTCTGCGACCGGCACGGCGTTCCGCTGCGCGCGGCGGCCGTACGGTTCGCGTTCGGGCATCCGGCGGTGTCGGGTGTGCTGGTGGGTCTGCGGTCGGCTGCGGAAGTCCGGGACGCGGCGGAGCTATTGGCGCTGACAATCCCCCAAGCACTGTGGGCGGAACTGCGTTCCGAGGGGCTGCTGCCCGCCGGAGTGCCGGTTCCGGGAGACGTTGTCTGATGCGCATAGCCCTGTTCATCACGTGTTTCAACGACACGATGTTCCCGGAGACCGGCAAGGCGGTCGTGAAGCTGCTGCGCCGGCTGGGCCACGATGTGGAGTTCCCGCAGGAGCAGACCTGCTGCGGACAGATGCACTTCAACACCGGCTACCGCCCCGAAGCGCTGCCGATGGTGCGGCGGTTCGCCGGGGTCTTCGCTCCGTACGACGCGATCGTCACCCCGTCGGGTTCGTGCGCGGGCATGGTCCGCGACTACCACGGGGTCCTGGACCCGGACAACGCCCAGGTGGCCGAGGTGGCCCCGAAGGTCTACGAGCTCTCGGAGTTCCTGGTCGACGTGCTCGGTGTGACTGATGTGGGCGCGTACTTCCCGCACCAGGTCACCTACCACCCCACCTGCCACTCCCTGCGGATGCTCCGGGTGGGCGACAAACCGCTCCAACTCCTGCGCGCCGTCAAGGGGATCGACCTGGTCGAGCTCCCGTCGGCGGAGTCCTGCTGCGGTTTCGGCGGCACGTTCGCGCTGAAGAACGCTGAAACGTCCACCGCGATGCTCGGTGACAAGATGCGCTGTGTCATGAACACCGGGGCCGAGGTGCTGACCGCCGGGGACAACTCGTGCCTGATGCACATCGGCGGCGGGCTCTCCCGGTTGAAAACGGGTGTCCGCACGCTGCACCTGGCAGAGGTCCTGGCTTCGGTGGAAGGGGACTCCCGTGGATAACGTCGTGTGGCTGGGCGCGCCGTCCTTCCCGGACGCCGCGCACACCGCCCTGGACGACAGTCAGCTGCGCCGGAACCTGCGGCGGGCGACCGGCACGATCCGCGACAAGCGGATCGCGGTGACCGGTGAGCTGGACGACTGGGAGGCGCTGCGGGACGCCGGCGCCGCGCTGAAGCGGCGCACCTCCCGGCATCTGGACACCTACCTCATCGCCCTTGAGCAGAAGGTCACTTCTGCGGGCGGCACGGTCCACTGGGCGGCGGACGCGGCCGAGGCGAACCGCATCGTCACCCGTCTGGTGCGGGCCACCGGGGAGACCGAGGTGGTCAAGGTCAAGTCGATGGCCACCCAGGAGATCGGGCTCAACGAGGCACTGGCGGAGGCCGGGATCGCCGCGTACGAGACGGACCTGGCCGAGCTGATCGTGCAGCTGTCCGACGACCGCCCGTCGCACATCCTGGTCCCCGCGATCCACCGCAACAGGTCCGAGGTCCAGGAGATCTTCCGGACGAAGATGGGCGGCTTCGGCCGCCCCGCTCCCGCTGAACTGACCTCCGAGCCGAGGGCGTTGGCCGAGGCGGCGCGGGTGCACCTGCGGGAGAAGTTCCTGCGGGCGAAGGTGGCGGTTTCGGGCGCGAACTTCGCGGTCGCGGAGACCGGCACGGTGTGTGTGGTGGAGTCCGAGGGCAACGGCCGGATGTGCCTGACACTCCCTCAGACCCTCATCACCGTCATGGGGATCGAGAAGGTCGTCCCGGAGTTCTCCGACCTGGAGGTGTTCCTCCAGCTGCTGCCGCGTTCGTCGACCGGTGAGCGGATGAACCCGTACACCTCGATGTGGACCGGCGTCACGCCCGGCGACGGCCCGCAGGACTTCCATCTCATCCTCCTGGACAACGGCCGTACGGCCACCCTCGCCGACGAGGTCGGCCGGCAGGCGCTGGCCTGCATCCGCTGTTCGGCCTGCCTGAACGTGTGCCCGGTGTACGAGCGCACGGGCGGTCACGCGTACGGCTCCGTCTACCCGGGCCCGATCGGCGCGGTGCTCACGCCACAGCTGGTGGGCGTGGAGCACGCCGAATCACTGCCGTTCGCCTCGACGCTGTGCGGGGCCTGCTACGACGCCTGCCCCGTGAAGATCAACATCCCGGAGGTGCTGGTGCACCTGCGGGCGAAGGTCGTCGAATCCAAGCGCCGGGCCAGGCTGTTGCCGACCGGTGAAGCCCTGGCCATGTCGGCGGCCCGGCACGTCCTGGCCTCCCCGCGCCGGCTGCGCGCGTTGCAGAAGGCCGCCTCGCTCGGCGGCCGGGTGGTCGGCCGCAAGGGCCGCATCGGCCGCCTCCCCGGCCCGCTGCACGGCTGGTCCGACGCCCGCGACACTCCGACTCCCCCGGCCGAGACGTTCCGCGCCTGGTGGGCCCGGACCCAGGAAGGCGGCCGTGATGGCGACGCGTGATGTGGTCCTGCGCAGGATCAGAACAGCGCTGGACGACGTACGGGAGTCCTCGCCTGAGGAGGTGCCGGTGCCCCGGGGTTACCGGCGCAGCCACGCCGGGGCCGATGTCGTCTCCCTGTTCGCCGGGCGGGTGGCCGACTACAAGGCCACTGTCGTACGGGTTTCCCCCACGGAGGCCGCCGCGGCGATCGCGCGACTGCTCGCCGCACGCTGTGTGACCAGCCTTGTCGTGCCACCCGGTTTTCCCCGCGAACTGTTGGCGGACGTTCCGTGGAAGCTTCTTGACGACACGTCACTCCTGAGCGCCGAGGAGCTCGACGCCGCCCACGGGGTCATCACCACCGTGGCCGTCGGCATCGCCGTCACCGGCACGGTCGTCCTGGACTGCGGGCCCGGTCAGGGCCGTCGCGCGCTGACCCTCCTGCCGGACTACCACCTGTGCGTCGTACGGGAGGACCAGATCGCCGGCGACGTGCCCGAGGCGCTGTCGCGGCTCGATCCGGCGGCCCCGCTGACGTTCGTCTCCGGGCCGTCCGCCACCAGCGACATCGAGCTGGAACGTGTTGAGGGTGTGCACGGCCCGCGGGTGCTGGAGGTTGTCATCATCGGGGAGTCCCCGTCTAAGGAGCCGTCATGAGGGTCGCCCTGCACACCCGCGTCCGCGCCGACCGGATCGGGGAGTACGAGGACGCGCACCGCCACGTCCCCCCGGAGCTGACCGCGGCCATCCGCGCGGCGGGGGTGTCGTCCTGGACGATCTGGCGCAGCGGTACGCACCTGTTCCACCTGCTCGACTGCGCGGACTACGGCCGGATGACCGCCGAGCTGGACAAGCTCCCGGTGAACATCGTCTGGCAGGCGAAGATGGCCGAGCTGCTCGACGTCGTCCACGACTATTCCGCCGCCGGCGCGGACGCCGGACTGCCGGTGGCGTGGGAACTGTGACGGGCATCGTCGACGCCCACCACCACGTGTGGGATCTGGGTGTCCGCGACCAGGCCTGGATCACCGGCGGGGAACTGGCGCCGCTGCGCCGGAACTTCGCGGTCTCCGACCTTGAACCACTGGCCGTGGGCGCCGGGGTGACCCGTACGGTGTTGGTCCAGACGGTGGGCGTCGCGGCGGAGACACCGGAGTTCCTGGCGATCGCACACGGCAGCGCTCTGGTCGCCGGGGTGGTCGGCTGGACCGATCTGACGGATCCCGACGTCGCTTCAGCGCTTGCTCAGCTGCGCGAACTGCCGGGCGGTTCCAGGTTGGCGGGCATCCGGCACCAGGTGCAGAACGAACCGGACCCGGAGTGGCTGCTGCGTGGTGATGTCCTGCGCGGACTGGCCGCGGTCGCCGCCGCGGGTCTTCCGTACGATCTGGTGGTTCTTCCGGGCCAGCTCCCGGCCGCGGTGGCCGCGGCGCGGCGGTTGCCCGGACTGACGTTCGTCCTCGACCATCTCGGGAAGCCGCCGATCGTGTCGGGCGCGCTGGAGCCGTGGTCCGCGGATGTGCGCGCGCTGGCCGCGCTGCCGAACACGGTGTGCAAGCTGTCCGGACTGGTGACGGAGGCGGACTGGGCCACGTGGCAGGTGGGGGATCTGCGGCCGTACGCCGAGGTCGTCCTCGGGGCTTTCGGGCCCGGCCGGCTGATGTTCGGCTCGGACTGGCCGCTGTGCGACCTCGCGTCGGACTACGCGGGTGTGGTCGGGGCGGCGCGGACGCTGACCGGTGGACTGTCGGCCGCCGAGCAGGCCGCTGTGTTCAACGGGACGGCGACGCGGGTGTACGGGCTGGGGTAGGCCGCGCGCCGGCCGGGCGCGGGACGGGGGACCGCGGGTTCTCCACGCCGGTGGCGGGTGGGGGACGCCAGGTCAGCGCGCGTTCTCCAGCCACTGCGTCACGTTCGACACGTGCACGGTCGCCCACGCGCGGGCCAGGTCGCCGTCGCGCGCGGCGAGCGCGGCCAGGATCGCCCGGTGCTCGGTGTCCGTCTGCTTCACCGCTTCGTGCTGGGTGATGCCGCGCCAGATCCGGGCCCGCGCGGTGGGCCCGGTGAGACTGTCCAGGAGCGAGCAGAGCAGCGGGACGCCGGAGGCGGCCGAGATGCGCCGGTGGAACTCCAGGTCGTTGGCGACGAGTTCCTCGATGCCGGGGTCGGTCCCGAGCGAGTCGAGGAGGTCGCCGAGGGCCGCGATCTCCGCCGCCGAGATCAGTCGGGCGGCCATCGCCGCCGCCGCCGGCTCCAGGATCGCGCGGACCTGGAAGGCCTGGAGGACCGCGTCGTCCTGGTGGAAGTCCAGAATGAAGCTCAGCGCCTCCATGAGCCGCGACGGTTCGAGGCTGGCGACGTAGGTTCCGTCGCCCTGGCGGACGTCGAGGATGTTGATCAGGGAGAGTGCTTTGACCGCCTCCCGCAGGGAGTTGCGGGACAGGCCCAGCTGGTCGGCGAGGTCGGCTTCCTTGGGCAGCCGGTCCCCCGGGCGCAGCGTGCCGGAGACGATCATCTCCTTGATCTTCACGATCGCCTCGTCGGTGACGGCCACGGAGCTCCTTCAAAAGATCGGATGTCTACCGGCATGATAGGTGCCGCGCGGCGCGCCGTATCAGGGTTGCGCTCGAGTACAGGGGTGGTCATGTCCGTAATGATGGCAGTGCGCGGCGACGGCCGAACCGAAGGGTGGCTGACCGCCCTGATCGGTCGCAGCCGGACCTCAGGCCCTGCGGACACAGACGGAGTCAGCGCGGCATCCGCCGCCACACCGCCCTGGGCAGCACCCGCAGCACGCCGAAGACCGGGCGCAGCGTCGCCGGGACCCACACCTCGCCGCGTCCGCGTACGAGCGCTCCGACGGTGGCTTCGGCGACCTGGTCGGGCGTGCTCGACATGGGGGCCGGCTTCATGCCCTCGGTCATCCGGCCGATGACAAAGCCGGGGCGGACGAGCAGCAGGTGCGCGCCGCTGCCGTGGAGTGCGTCGGACAGGCCGGAGGCGAAGCCGTCGAGGGCCGCCTTGGCCGAGCCGTAGACGTAGTTGGCGCGGCGGACGCGGACGCCCGCCACGGAGGAGAACACGATGATCCGGCCGTGTCCCTGCGCGCGCATCAGCTGGGCGAGGTGGGTGAGGACGCTGACGTGCGCGGTGTAGTCGGTGTGGACGACGGCCATCGCGTGCGCGGCGTCGCGTTCGGCGCGCTGCTGGTCGCCGAGGATGCCGAAGGCCGTGACCACGACGTCGAGGGTGCCGTGGCGGGCGGTGACGTCCGCCAGGAGGCGGCGGTGTCCCGCCGTGTCGTCGGCGTCGAACTCGACGCGGTCGACGGTGACGGCGCCGGCCTTGCGGAGCATCGCCTCCTCGTCGTCGAGTTCGTGGCTGCGGCGCGCGGCGAGGACGACGGTGCGGGCGCCGTGGCCGATGAGGCGGCGGGCCACGGCCAGGCCGATCTCACTGCGTCCGCCGAGGATGAGTACGGTTCCGTTCACCCGGTCAAGTGTGCCCGACCCCGGCGGCGGCTCCGAATCCGGCGGATCGTCCTCCGCCGGTCCGGTGTCCTTTGCCCGCCGGGTGGCTTCCCGTCAACCCTGCGCACCCGCCCTCCGGAGTGCGGCTTTGGACGGTGGCAAGCGCGCCTTTAGGCGGCCTTCGAATGATGAGGGGGTATCCGTCGGGGCGACATGGCTCCCGGCAGCACGCCAGTCCTGGAGGAATGCTTCCGTGAAGGTCGCGACAGTCACGCGCGAGCGGCGTCATACGCTGTTCTTCCTCGACGAGATCCGCCGGCACTCCCCGGTGTTCCTCGACACCGAGATCGACATGACGGCGGTCAACGCCCACCGGGCGGCGGCGAAGGCTTCGGGCCGTCGGCTGTCGGTGGTCACGTACATCCTGCACGCCGGTTCCCGGGTCCTGGCCGCGCACCCGGACGCCAACGCGGCGATCCGCGGGACGTGGCGCCAGCGGGTGGCCCACTACCCCGGGGTGCACGGCAAGTTCATGCTCGACAAGAAGATCAACGGTCAGCGCGCGGTGCTCGCCGGGATCGTGCCGGACTCGGACCGCGCGGATCTGGACACGGTCCAGGAGCGGGTCGACCACTTCCGCAGCGGTGACCCGGACGTGATGCCGGAGTTCGCCGGGGCGCGCAAGCTGCACTCGATGCCGTCGCCGGTCGGCCGGCTCCTCTACCGGGCGCTGGTGCGCCCGCTGTCCGCGCGGCCGAAGTTCTTCGGCACGTTCGCGGTCACGTCGCTCGGCCACCGTCCGGTGGACGGTTTCCAGTCGGTCGGCGGGACCACGGTCACGCTCGGCGTGGGCCGGATCGTGGACAAGCCGGTGGCACGTGACGGAAAGGTCGTCATCGCCCCGGTGATGCGGCTGAGTCTGGCCTTCGACCACCGCGTGATCGACGGCGCGGAGGCGGCGGACGTGCTCGGCGAGATCAAGGAACTCCTCGAGTCGTACGGGAGTACCGAGGGCGCGGAGCCGGTGGCCGGGGCCGCCGCGGTCACCGCGGAAGGCGCCGCAGCGGTTGTCACAGCCGAAGCCGGTGCCGGAGCCTCTGTCACAACCGAAGTGCCTGCCGAAGCAGCAGCCACGTCCGAAGCCAAGCGCGAAGCCGGTGCCGCACTGTGAACAACGTCGACGAGCTCAAGCAGTTCATCACCGTCCACGCGAAGATCCAGAACATTCCGCAGGAGCGCTACGAAGCGGTGCTCGCCCGCGTCGACAGTGACGAGGAGGGCGCGGCCGGCTCGTGGACCGCCGAGTGGGTCCGCGCGGGTGACGCCCTGGAGCGCGACGGCAAGCTGCTCGACGCCAACCGCGCCTACAACCTGGCCAGGTTCCCGTTCGTCGACGGGGCCGCCCGGCAGGACGCGCTGGAGCGCTGCGTCGACACGTTCGACCGCTGGCGGCAGACGGCCAAGTCGCCGGTCGAGAAGCTCACGGTCGAACTCCCCGGCGGCACCGTCAAGGCCTGGGCCTGCGGTCTGACCGCGCCGGGCAGCGCGACCGGCCGCAAGCCGGTGCTGCTGCTCAGCGGCGGGATCGTCAGCATCAAGGAGCAGTTCGGCCCGGTGCTGCTGGCTGCCGCAAAGCTCGGTGTCGCGGCGATCGCGCTGGAGATGCCGGGTGTCGGCGAGAACACGCTGCGGTACGGAGCCGACAGTCACACGATGGTCTCCGGGCTGCTCGACGCCGTGGCGGACCGGGCTGACGTGCACAAGACGTACGCGCTGATGATGAGTTTCAGCGGGCACATGGCGATCAACGCCGCGCTGGTGGACCCGCGGATCAAGGGTGTCGTCACCGCGGGCGCGCCGATCGGTGACTTCTTCACCGACGAGGCGTGGCGGCCGAACGTCCCGCAGGTCACCGTCGACACGCTCGCGCACCTGACGGGCGGCAAGTCCGACACCGTCCTGGCCGGGATGGCAGGCTGGGCTCTGACGGCGGATCAGCTCAAGAAGCTGACAGTGCCCCTCGCGTACATCGCCAGCAAGCGGGACGAGATCATCCCGCCGGGCGACCTGGCGCTGCTCCGGGCGAACGTCGGCGATCTGCGTCTCCTGGAGCACGACGACGTGCACGGTTCGCCGCAGCACGTCACCGCTTCACGGCTGTGGAGCATGCGTTCGGTGCTCGACATGCACGGCGGTTACCTGCCGCAGCGGGCGGTGCTGAACGCCGTGCTGGGCGTTCTGCGCCTGAAAAGCAAGGCCGCTTCGCTCCTTCCGTAGGGAGTGGTGACGCGGGGGCCCCTCACCCGGGCCCACGCGTCCGCAGTGGCACACCGGAATACCCAGAGAGGCAGGACTCCACGATGGTGAGCGAGCTTGTGACGACCGAATCCGCCGCGGCCCCGCGAACCGTCTTCGTCTTCCCCGGTCAGGGCCACCAGTGGGCCGGGATGGCGGCGGACCTCCTCGACTCGGACGAGGTGTTCGCGGAGACTTTCCGCGCGTGCGACGAGGCGCTCCTGCCGCACACGGGCGTGAGCATGGCCGACGTCCTGCGCCGGGTCGCGGGCGCGCCGGCCCTGGAGCAGACGAAGGACATCCAGCCCGCCCTGTTCGCGGTCGCGGTTTCCCTGGCCGCGGTGTGGCGCGCGCGGGGTGTCGAGCCTGACGCGGTGGTCGGGCACAGCATCGGCGAGGTGGCCGCGGCGTATGTGAGCGGCGCGCTGTCGCTGTCCGACGCCGCGAAAGTCTCGGCCAGGTGGGGCCAGGCCATGCAGGACCGCCTCGAAGGGACGGGGCTGACCGCTTCGGTCCTGCTGCCGCCGGAAGCTGTGGAGCCGCGCCTGGCCAAGTGGCACGGCGATGTCGAGCTGGCCGCCGTGCACAGTCCCGGGTGGGTCCTGGTGGCCGGCACGGTCACCGCTGTCACCGGGCTGGTGGCCGAGCTGAGGGCCGAAGGCGTACGGGCCATGCCGATCGCGGTGAACTTCGCGACGCACACTCCGATGGCCGACCCCATCAAGGAGCAGATGACGGCTGCCGTCGCGTCAGTCGTGCCGGGCCCGTCGCGGATCCCGTTCTACGCGTCGACCACGGGCGGTCTGCTCGACACCCGGGAGATGACGGCCGGGTACTGGCACCGGAACCTGCGCAGCCGGGTGCGTTTCGACGAGGCCGTACGGGCGCTGATCGACACCGGGCACACCCGGTTCGTCGAGATCAGCGCGCACCCGATCCTGACCATGGGCGTGGAGGCGATCGCCGACGCGGCGGGTGTCGAGGCTGTTGTCGTGGGTTCGCTGAAGCGGGATCAGCCGGGGCTGCCGGAGCTGGAGTCGTCGCTGAAGCAGCTGCGGGGCGTCCAGGTCTCCGGTCCGGAAACCAAGCAACTGACCGGGCTGGCAGCCGAGTTCGCGGCGACGTTGGCCGGGTTGTCGGTGGCGGCGCAGGAGCAGGTGCTGCTCGACCTGGTGTGCGCGCAGATCGCCGGAGTGCTGGGGTCGTCGGCCCCGGCGAAGATCGACGCTGAACTCGCTTTCAAGAACCTGGGCTTCGAGTCGGTCTCCGCGCTGGAACTGCGCAACCGGCTCCGGGACACCACCGGTCTGCGCCTCCCGGCCACGCTGGTGTTCAACCACCCGACACCGGCGGCGCTCGCGGCGCACCTCCGTACGCGCTTCGCCGGTTCCGTGCCTGCGGCCAGGCCGGTCACGGCCGCGCTCGGCGCGTCGGACGAGCCCATCGCGATCGTGTCGATGACCTGCCGCTTCCCGGGCGGGGTCACCTCGCCCGAGGAACTGTGGCGGCTGGTCGCCGACGGCGGCGACGCCATCACGGCGTTCCCGGACAACCGCGGCTGGGACTTGGCGAACCTGTACGATCCGGACCCCGCCAAGACCGGCAGCACCTACGCGCGGGGCGGCGGGTTCCTGCACGACGCGGACCAGTTCGACCCGGCGTTCTTCGGCATCACGCCGCGGGAGGCCGCGTCGATGGACCCGCAGCAGCGACTGCTTCTTGAGACGTCGTGGGAGGCGTTCGAGCGGGCCGGGATCGTGCCGGCGACGCTGGCCGGCCAGAGTGTCGGCGTTTTTGTCGGCGCGATGACGCAGGACTACGGTCCGCGCCTGCACGAGGCCCCCGAGGGGCTCGACGGCTACCTGCTGACCGGCAACACGGTCAGTGTCGCGTCGGGCCGCATCTCCTACCAGTTCGGTTTTGAGGGCCCGGCCATCACGGTGGACACGGCCTGCTCGTCGTCGCTGGTGGCGCTGCACCTGGCCGTGCAGTCGCTGCGGCAGGGCGAGTGCTCGCTCGCGCTCGCGGGCGGTGTGAACGTCATGGCCTCCCCCGGGCTCTTTGTGGAGTTCAGCCGTCAGCGCGGCCTGTCGGCCGACGGCCGCTGCAAGGCGTTCGGTGCGGACGCGGACGGTACGGGCTGGTCGGAGGGCGTCGGCCTGCTCCTCATAGAGCGCCTTTCGGACGCGCGGCGCAACGGGCACGAAGTCCTCGCGGTCATCAGGGGCACTGCCGTCAACCAGGACGGCGCGAGCAACGGTCTCACCGCGCCGAACGGTCCTTCGCAGGAGCGGGTGGTCCGGCAGGCCCTGGCCAACGCCGGGCTGACGTCGAATCAGGTCGACGCCGTCGAGGCGCACGGCACGGGTACGCGGCTCGGTGACCCGATCGAGGCGCAGGCGCTCGTCAACACCTACGGCCAGGGCCGTCCGGACGACCGTCCGCTGTGGCTGGGCTCGTTGAAGTCGAACATCGGCCACACCCAGGCAGCGGCCGGTGTCGGCGGCATCATCAAGATGGTCATGGCGCTGCGCAACGGCGTACTGCCGCGCACGCTGCACGCCGCGGAGGCGACCCCGCATGTGGAGTGGGAGGGGGGATCCGTCCGGCTGCTGACTGAGGCTCAGGACTGGTCGCCGCGCGCCGAACCCCGGCGTGCCGGTGTGTCGTCCTTCGGCATCAGCGGGACCAACGCGCACGCTGTCATCGAAGAGGCTCCGGTACGGGAGGCCGGTCCGGCGGGTGTCGGCCCGGCGGGTGTCGGCCCGGCGGGTGTCGGCCCGGCTGTGCCGCTGCTGCTCTCGGCGAAGACCGCCCGGGCGCTGCCCGGCCAGGCCGCGCGGCTGCGGGAGTTGCTGAGCTCCGATGTGGACCTCGCGGACACCGCGCGGGCCCTGGCGACGACGCGGACGGCATTCCCCTTCCGGGCTGCTGTGACCGGCAGTTCGCGGACGGAAGTCCTCCAGGCTCTGGACGCGCTCGCCGGGGGTTCGACCGAGGGCACGGGCTCGCCCGTCGGCGGGAAGCTGGCGTTCCTGTTCACCGGCCAGGGCGCGCAGCGCATCGGCATGGGAGCCGGACTGGCCGCGGAGTTCCCGGTGTTCGCCCAAGCACTGGACGCCGCCTACGCGGCCTGCGACCGGCACCTCGACGTCCCCCTACGCGACGCCGTCACCAGCGACCTGATCCACCGGACCGCCTACACCCAACCCGCCCTGTTCGCCCTGGAGACCGCACTCTTCCACCTCGTCACCTCCTGGGGCGTCACCCCGGACTACCTCGCCGGACACTCCATCGGCGAAATCACCGCCGCCCACACCGCCGGAGTCCTGTCCCTGGACGACGCCGCCGCACTGGTGTGCGCACGCGGACGCCTGATGCAGTCCCTCCCCGCCGGCGGCGGCATGCTCGCCGTCCAGGCCGACGAAGCCACAGTGACCCCGTACCTGAACGACTCGGTTGCGATCGCCGCACTCAACTCAGCCGACGCGACCGTCCTGTCCGGCGACCTCAAGGCCCTGGAACAGGTCAAGAAGGCACTGGGCGCGAAGGACACCAAGTCCAAACTGCTCACCGTCAGCCACGCCTTCCACTCCCCCCTGATGGACCCGGTCCTCGACCAGTTCCGGGAAATCGCCGCACAGCTCACCTACAACAAGCCGACGATCCCGATCATCTCCACCGTCACCGGCGAACCAGCCGACCGCCTCGACGACCCCCACTACTGGACCGGACACCTGCGCGACACCGTCCGCTTCCAGCACGCGCTTCAGACCCTGGACGCGGCGGGCGTCACCACGTACCTTGAACTCGGCCCGGACAGCACCCTCAGCACCCTCGCCGCAGCGAGCCTCGACGCTGTCCTGGTCCCCCTGCTGCACAAGACCCGGGACGAAGCGGAGACCGTCACCGCCGCCGTGGCCCGACTGCACGTCACCGGCACCGCCGTGGACTGGGCGGCCTACTTCGGCACCGGCGCCACCTCGGCCGACCTCCCCACGTACGCGTTCGACCAGCAGCGCTACTGGCTGGAGGGCTGGGCCCCGTCCGCTGACATCACGTCAGCCGGGCTGGGTGCGGCGGACCACCCGCTGCTCGGGGCCTCGGTCTCGCTGACCGACGGCAGCCACCTGTTCACCGGCCGCCTGTCGTTGCAGGCCCAGCCGTGGCTGGCCGACCACGCGGTCGCCGGTGCCGTCCTGCTGCCGGGCACGGCGTTCCTTGAGCTGGCGTCGCAGGCGGGCCGTCGCCTCGGTGCCGATATGGTCGAGGAGTTGACGCTCCAGGCCCCGGTGGTCCTGCCGGAGGCCGGAAGTCTCCAGTTGCAGATCGCCGTGGGCGTTCCGGAGGACGACGGCCGTCGCACCCTCGCCGTCCACACCCGCGCCGACGACGACGCGCCGTGGACCTGCCATGCGACCGGCTCTGTGGTCTACGGCGAGCCTGAACTCCAGGCTCCGTCCGCATGGCCGCCGGCCGGTGCCGCCGAACTCCCGGTGGACGGCCTCTACGAACGTCTCGCCGGGCACGGTTACAACTACGGTCCGGTGTTCCAGGGCGTCCAGGCCGCCTGGCGGCTCGGTGCGGAGCTGTTCGCCGAAGTCGCGCTCCCCGAGGACGTCGCCTCCGACGGCTTCGGCCTGCATCCGGCGCTCCTGGACGCCGCGCTGCACATCGTCGTGGACGAGGCCTTGCGCGACGGCGGCCAGACGCTGCTGCCGTTCTCCTTCGAGGGTTTCTCGCTGAACACGCCGGGCGCTTCGGCTCTGCGCGTGCGGATCACCCCCGCGCGGGACGGCGCGCTGAAGCTCACCGTCTCAGCTGCGGATGGTCAACCCACGGCCGTTGTGCGGGCCCTGACGCTGCGTCCGGTGTCTGCCGCGGCCCTGACCGCGCCGTCGGACACCGCGCTGTTCACCCTGGACCTCGTGGACGCCGTGCCGTCAGGACCGGTGCGGCCGGGTGACGTCGTACGGCTGGGTT
This sequence comes from Kitasatospora sp. UYEF31, assembly GCF_057291755.1. Classification (NCBI taxonomy): domain Bacteria; kingdom Bacillati; phylum Actinomycetota; class Actinomycetes; order Kitasatosporales; family Streptomycetaceae; genus Kitasatospora; species Kitasatospora sp. UYEF31. The sequence continues at coordinate 18,714 of NZ_JBXAWK010000027.1, read as the reverse complement.
CGGTGGAATACCCGGACCTATCCGCGCTCACAGCCGCGATCGACGGCGGCCGGGCCGTTCCGCAGACGGTGCTGCTGCGCGTCGCGCAGTCCAACGCGACAACCGACGTGCACGACGCCGCCCGCAACGCCCTCGACACTCTTCAGCGCTGGCTCGCCGAGGACAGGTTCGCCACCGCGCGCCTTGTCGTCCTCGCGGACCGCGCGACGGACGACAGCCTGGCCGGTGCCGCCGTGTGGGGCCTGGTGCGGTCGGCACAGTCGGAGTCACCCGGCCGGTTCACCCTGGTGGACATCGGCGACGACACCGAAGCCTCCCGGCTCGCGCTGACTGCCGTGATCGCGTCCGACGAGCCGCAGTCCGTCATCCGGGAAGGTCGCGCACGGGTGCCCCGGCTGGCCCGCGCGACTGACGGAACGCCCACCGGGCGGCCCCCGTTCGACGCGTCCGGCACGGTCCTGGTGACCGGCGCCTTCGGCCGCCTGGGCACCCTGCTCGCCTGGCACCTGGTCGCGAAGTACGGCGTCCGGCACCTCCTCCTCACCAGCCGTCGCGGCCCCGCCGCGGCGGGCGCGGCCGAACTCGCCGACGAACTGCGGATGCTGGGCACCACGGTCACCGTCGCGGCCTGTGACGCGTCCGACCGGAAGGCCCTGGCCGCCCTCCTGAAGACCGTCCCCGCCGCGCATCCGCTCACCGCTGTTGTGCACACGGCCGGCGTACTCGACGACGGGACCGTCGAGAGCCTGACACCCGAGCGCCTGGAACGTGTTCTGCGGCCCAAGGTCGACGCCGCGCTCAACCTGCACGAACTCACCTCCGGTCTAAGCGCGTTCGTCCTGTACTCCTCCGTCTCCGCCGTCATCGGCGCGGCCGGGCAGGGCAACTACGCCGCCGCGAACACCGTCCTCGACGTCCTGGCGAAACAGCGCCGGGCGCAGGGCCTCCCGGCCACTTCCCTGGGCTGGGGCCTGTGGGACAGCGGCATGGCCGACACACTCGACCAGGCCGACCTGGGCCGGATGGCCCGCGCGGGCATCGCCCCGCTGGACGCCGACGACGCACTTGTCCTGTTCGACGCGGCGGTCTCCGGGACGGCGGCGCATGTGCTGCCGCTGCGCCTGGACACCACCGCCGTGCGGGCGAACGCCGCCACGGAGGGTGTTCCGCACCTGCTGCGCGGCCTGGTCAAGTCGCCGGCCGTACGGGCGAAGCGCCCCGCCGGGGCGTCCTCGTCGCTGGCCCAGCGGCTGGCCGGCCTGTCCGGAGCCGACCGCGACAAGGCGCTCCTGGACCTGATCCGCAGTCAGGCCGCAGCGGTGCTCGGCCTCTCCGGTGCCGACGGCATCGAGGCGACGCAGGCGTTCAAGGAGATCGGTTTCGACTCGCTGACCGCGGTCGAGTTCCGGAACAGGCTGAACACAGCGACGGGCCTGCGCCTGGCGGCGACGCTGACGTTCGACTATCCGACTCCGGCCGCGATGGTCGGGCACCTGCGCGCCCAGGTGTCCGGCGTGTCCACTGCGGCTGTGGCGGTCCGCGCCACGGCCGTCGACGACGATCCGATCGCCATCATCGGCATGGCCTGCCGGTTCCCGGGCGGTGTGGCATCGCCCGAGGACCTGTGGCGGCTGGTGTCCGGCGGCACGGACGCGATATCCGGCTTCCCGTCCAACCGGGGCTGGGACCTGGAGTCCCTGTACGATCCGTCGTCCGGGAAGCCCGGCACGTCGTACACCCGCGAGGGCGGTTTCCTGCACGGCGCGGGCGACTTCGACCCGTCGTTCTTCGGGATCTCGCCGCGTGAGGCCCTGGCGATGGACCCGCAGCAGCGGCTCCTCCTGGAGACCTCGTGGGAGGCCTTCGAGCGCGCGGGCATCGACCCGGCGTCGGCCCGTGGCAGCCGTACGGGTGTGTTCACCGGGGTGATGTACCACGACTACGCCCCGCACGTGGGCTCGATGCCGCAGGACCTTGAGGGTGTCCTGCTGACGGGCAACCAGGGCAGTGTGCACTCCGGGCGGATCTCCTACACGCTCGGCCTTGAGGGCCCCGCGCTCACCATCGACACCGCCTGCTCCTCCTCGCTGGTCGCCCTGCACCTGGCCGCCCAGGCGCTGCGCCAGGGTGAGTGCGACATGGCGCTCGCCGGCGGTGTGACCGTGATGGCGACGCCGGGCACGTTCGTGGAGTTCAGCCGCCAGCGCGGTCTGTCGCTGGACGGCCGCTGCAAGGCGTTCGGCGCGGACGCCGACGGGACCGGCTGGGCCGAGGGTGTCGGACTGCTCCTGGTGGAGCGCCTGTCGGACGCGCGCCGCAACGGGCACCAGGTCCTGGCCGTCGTCAGCGGTACGGCCGTCAACCAGGACGGTGCGAGCAACGGCCTGACGGCCCCGAACGGACCGGCGCAGGAGCGGGTCATCCGCCAGGCACTGGCCAACGCGGGCCTGACCGCCGACCAGGTGGACGCCGTCGAGGCGCACGGTACGGGCACGAAGCTCGGCGACCCGATCGAGGCGCAGGCGCTCATCAACACGTACGGTCAGGACCGTTCGGCGGACCGGCCGTTGTGGCTGGGTTCGCTGAAGTCCAACATCGGGCACACGCAGGCCGCCGCCGGTGTCGCCGGGATCATCAAGATGGTCATGGCCATGCGTCACGGTGTGCTGCCGCGCACGTTGCACGCGGCCGAGAAGTCACCGCACATCGACTGGACGGCGGGAGCGGTGAGCCTCCTGACGGAATCTCAGGACTGGCCGCTGGAGAACGGTCCGCGCCGGGCCGGCGTCTCCTCGTTCGGGATCAGCGGGACCAACGCGCACGTACTCCTGGAGGGCGTGCCCGCCGCAGTCCCCCCGGTCGCCGAAGAGAAGATCACCTTGCTGCCCGTCTCCGCGCGGAGCGCCGCCGCGCTGACCGGTCAGGTCGATCGGGTACGGGAGTTCCTGGCGGCGCGGGCCGACCTGGCCCCCGCCGCGGTGGGCCGGGCGCTGGCGGACACCCGTGCGGAGTTCGCGCACCGGGCGGTGCTCGTGGGCCGCGGCCGCGAAGACTTCCGCACCGTCGGGGCCGTCACGGGGATGACCGGGAACGGCAGAACGGCGTTCCTGTTCACCGGTCAGGGCGCGCAGCGCATCGGTATGGGAGCCGGACTGGCCGCGGAGTTCCCGGTGTTCGCCCAAGCACTGGACGCCGCCTACGCGGCCTGCGACCGGCACCTCGACGTCCCCCTACGCGACGCCGTCACCAGCGACCTGATCCACCGGACCGCCTACACCCAACCCGCCCTGTTCGCCCTGGAGACCGCACTCTTCCACCTCGTCACCTCCTGGGGCGTCACCCCGGACTTCCTCGCCGGACACTCCATCGGCGAAATCACCGCCGCCCACACCGCCGGAGTCCTGTCCCTGGACGACGCCGCCGCACTGGTGTGCGCACGCGGACGCCTGATGCAGTCCCTCCCCGCCGGCGGCGGCATGCTCGCCGTCCAGGCCGACGAAGCCACAGTGACCCCGTACCTGAACGACTCGGTTGCGATCGCCGCACTCAACTCAGCCGACGCGACCGTCCTGTCCGGCGACCTCAAGGCCCTGGAACAGGTCGCGGTCTCCCTCAAAGCCAAGGGCGTCAAGGCGAAACCGCTCACCGTCAGCCACGCCTTCCACTCCCCCCTGATGGACCCGGTCCTCGACCAGTTCCAGGAAATCGCCGCACAGCTCACCTACAACAAGCCGACCATCCCGATCATCTCCACCGTCACCGGCGAACCAGCCGACCGCCTCGACGACCCCCACTACTGGACCGGACACCTGCGCGACACCGTCCGCTTCCAGCACGCGCTGGTCACCCTGGAAGCCGCCGGAACCACCACGTACCTCGAACTCGGCCCGGACAGCACCCTCAGCACCCTCGCCGCGAACACCCTGGACAACGCGGCGCTCATCCCCGTCCTGCACAGGACCCGCCCCGAGGCGGAGCAGGCGCTCACCGCGCTGGCCAGGCTGTACACCGGCGGCCAGTCCCCGGACTGGAACAGCGTCTACGGCCCGACGGTGGCCGCGCCGGCGGTGGAACTCCCCACCTACGCCTTTGAACACGAGAACTTCTGGCTGGCCCGCTCCGCACCGGCAGTCCGGTCGGAGACCGGCCACCCGCTCCTGGACACTTCGGTGGCCCTGGCCGACGGCGGTCAGTTGTTCACCGGCCGTCTCAGTCTGCTTACGCAGTCCTGGTGGGCCGACCACGCAGTAGCCGGTACGGTCCTGCTGCCTGGCGCGGCGCTTGTCGAACTCGCGCTGTACGCCGGGGAATCGGTCGGTTCCGGGCTGGTCGAGGAACTGACGCTCCAGGCCCCGGTGGTCCTGCCGCGGACCGGTGAGCGGCGGTTGCAGCTCGCCGTGGGCGCGGCGGACGGCGACGGTCGCCGTACGGTCTCGGTCTTCACCCAGGTGGACGACGAGCCGTGGACGACCCACGCAACCGGTCTGCTGGGAACGGTCGTTCCCGCTGACTCCGGCCCGCGGGACTGGCCGCCGCGCGGCGCTGTCGACGTCCCCCTCGACGGCGCGTACGAGCGGCTGGCGGCGCTGGGCTACGGCTACGGCCCGGCCTTCCAGGGGCTGCGGTCGGTCCGGCGTCTGGGTGACGAGGTGTTCGCGGAGGTCTCGCTGCCGCCGGGTGCGGACGGTTTCAGCATCAACCCGGCGCTGCTCGACGCGGCGCTGCACCCCTTGGCGCTGGCCGCGCTCGACGGTGACGGCGGGCTGCCGCTGCCGTTCTCCTTCGCGGGCGTCGCCCTGTACGCGACGCAGGCGACCAGCCTGCGGGTGCACCTGTGCCCGACGGGCCCGGGAACCTACGCCCTGACGGTCACGGACCCGGCCGGCGCGCCGGTCGCCGCCGTCCGGGCCCTGTCCGTCCGGGGCGCGGATGTCCGGGAGCTGGCCGCGCTCGGCGCGCCGGCGAACCCGCTCTTTGTGCTCGACTGGCCGGCCGTGCCCACTCCGGTGGTCGAATCCGCCGGGTGGACGGTCCTGGAGGGCTTCGGCTCCGTGCCGTCCGGGCTCGCGGATTCCGCCACCTGTGACGGGCTCGGTCTGCTTGTCGCCATGGGCCTCCCCGAGGTCGTCCTGGTGCCGGTCGGGTACGGAACGGCAGCCGCCTCAGCGACCGCTGCCCGGGAACTGACTTCCAGGGTGCTGGAGTTGGCGCAGGCGTGGACCGCCGACGAATCCACGCAGGACACACGCCTCGTCTTCGTCACCCGACGGGCCGTCGCGGCGGGTCCGGAGGAGGACGTCACCGACCTGGACGCGTCGCCGGTCTGGGGTCTTGTCCGGTCCGCACAGGCCGAACACCCGGACCGCTTCACGCTGGTGGACCTGGACGGCGGTTCCGAGCTCCTCGCCGCCGCCGTGGCGACGGGTGAACCCCAGATCGCCGTACGGAAGGACAGCCTGCGGGTGCCGCGCCTGGCCCGGGCACAGACCGCCGCGGCTGTGCCGGTGTCCTTCGACGCTGAGGGAACCGTCCTGGTCACCGGTGCGACCGGTGTCCTCGGCACGCTGGTGGCCCGCCATCTGGTGACGTCACACGGCGTACGGAACCTGCTGCTGACCAGCCGCCGGGGTCCGCGGGCCGCGGGAGCGGCCGAACTCGCGGCTGAACTCCGTACGCTCGGCGCTTCGGTGACCGTCGCGGCCTGTGACGCCGCCGACCGCGACGCGCTCGCGTCGTTGCTCTCCACGATCCCCGCCGAGCACCCGCTGACCGCTGTCATCCACACGGCGGGGGTGCTGGACGACGGGATCATCGGCACTCTCACGCCCGGGCGGATGGACGGCGTCCTGCGGCCCAAGGTCGACGCGGCCTGGAATCTGCACGAACTCACCGACGGACTCCGCGCGTTCGTCCTCTTCTCGTCGATCGCCGGAACGCTGGGAACGTCCGGGCAGGCGAACTACGCGGCGGGCAACGCCTTCCTCGACGCCTTCGCCCAGCACCGCCGGGCACTCGGGCTCCCGGCGACGTCCCTGGGCTGGGGCCTGTGGGACAGCGGCATGGCCGACACACTCGACCAGGCCGACCTCGCGCGGATCACCCGGTCGGGCATCCTCGCGCTGCCGGCCGACCAGGGGCTCGCGCTCCTGGACACCGCCCTGGCCACGGACCGGGCGGTGCTGTTCCCGGCACGCGTGGACACGGCGGGCCTGCGGGCCCGGGCCGGGAGCGACGGGGTCCCGGCGGTGCTGAGCGGCCTCGTCCGGGTGTCCACCCGTACGAAGGCTTCGGCCGCCGACGCCGCGGACAGCGGTCCTGACCTGGCCGGCCGGCTGGCCGGACTGTCCGAGCCGGAGCAGCACCGGCTGCTGCTCGACCTCGTCCTGGCCCAGGCGGCGACGGTCCTCGGGCACCGCGACGGCAGCGCCGTCGACCAGGACCGGGGCCTGCTCGACATGGGCTTCGACTCACTGACGGCGGTGGAGTTCCGGAACCGGCTGAACGCGGCGACCGGGCTGCGGCTGCCGACCACGCTGGTGTTCGACCACCCGACGCCGACCGCGGTCGCCGGATTCCTGTACGGGCTGGCCGGTTCGAACGAACAGGCGTCGGCGCGGCCCGCGCTGGAGACGCTCGACCGGCTTGAGGAACTGCTCGCGCTGCTCCCGGCGGAGGACGACGGTCTGGTCAAGGTCACCGACCGGCTCCAGGCACTGCTCTGGAAGCTGGCGGACGGCCAGCCCGCGGAGACCGACCCGGACAGCCTCGACGAGGCCACCGACGACGAACTGTTCGACGCACTCGACCGGGAACTGGGCCTGTGATTCCAGAACGCGCGACTTTGTACTAGCACATACCGGCGTCCGTACCAAAGACTTCTGTCCCGAAAGGCAAGCCCCACCCGTGGCGAACACCGAAGAAAAGCTCCGCGACTATCTCAAGCGGGCGACGACCGACCTGCGGCAGACCAAGCAGCGACTGGCTGAGGTGGAGGCCCGGGAGCAGGAGCCGGTCGCGATCGTCGGCATGGCGTGCCGCTACCCGGGCGGAGTCAGCTCCCCCGAGGACCTGTGGAAGCTCGTGTCCGACGGCACGGACGCGGTCGGCGGCTTCCCCACGGACCGCGGGTGGGACCTGGAGAACCTGTACGACCCGGACGTCGCCAAGGCCGGTACGTCGTACGCCCGCGAGGGCGGATTCCTTTACGGTGCCGCCGACTTCGACGCCGAGTTCTTCGGGATGAGCCCGCGCGAGGCGACGGCCACCGACCCCCAGCAGCGACTGCTCCTGGAGACCGCGTGGGAGGCGGTCGAGCGGGCCGGGATCGACCCCGTGTCACTGCGCGGCTCGGCCACGGGCGTGTTCACCGGTGTCATGTACGGCGACTACGCGTCGCGTTTCGGCACGGCGCCCGACGGTTACGAGGGCTACCTCGGCGCGGGAAGCGCGGGCAGCGTCGCGTGCGGCCGGATCTCGTACACCCTTGGTCTTGAAGGGCCTTCGGTGTCGGTGGACACCGCCTGCTCGGCTTCGCTCGTCGCACTGCACCTGGCTGTGCAGGCACTGCGCGCGGGCCAGTGCTCGATGGCGCTGGCCGGCGGTGTGACCGTGATGGCGACGCCGGGCACGTTCGTGGAGTTCAGCCGTCAGCGCGGTCTGTCCGCCGACGGCCGCTGCAAGGCGTTCAGCGCCGATGCCGACGGTACGGGCTGGGCTGAAGGCGTCGGCCTGCTGCTTGTCGAACGACTGTCGGACGCCCGGCGGAACGGCCGGCGGATCCTCGCCGTCGTCCGGGGGACAGCCGTCAACCAGGACGGCGCGAGCAGCCAGCTGACCGCGCCGAACGGCCCCGCACAGCAGCGGGTCATCCGGGCGGCACTGGCCGACGCCCGGTTGACGCCGGACCAGGTGGACGCCGTCGAGGCGCACGGCACGGGCACGAAGCTGGGCGACCCGATCGAGGCGCAGGCCCTGATCAACACGTACGGGCAGGGTCGTGCCGCGGGCCGGCCCCTGTGGCTGGGTTCGCTGAAGTCGAACATCGGCCACAGCCAGGCGGCGGCCGGGGTCGGCGGCATCATCAAGATGGTCATGGCGCTGCGCAACGGCGTACTGCCGCGCACGCTGCACGCCGGGACGCCGAGCCCGCACGTGGACTGGTCGGCGGGCGCGGTGGAGCTGCTGACGACCGCTCAGGACTGGCCGGTCCGGGAGCAGGCCCGGCGGGCCGCCGTGTCGTCGTTCGGCATCGGCGGGACGAACGCGCACATCGTGCTGGAAGAGGCACCGCGGGAAGAGGCACCGCTGGAAGAGGCGCAGGCCGCCGCGCCGGCTGGGACCGCCCCGGCGACCGACTCCCCCTTGTTGCTGTCCGCCAGGACCGCCGAAGCCCTGCGGGCCCAGGCCGCCCGGCTCGCGGACCTGCCCGACCCGGCGCAGGCGGCCTACGCGCTGGCCACGTCGCGGAGTCTGTTCGCACACCGCGCGGTGGTGCTCGGCGGGGACGGTCTCCGTACGGCACTGGAGTCCGCGGCCTCCGGCACCGCCTCCTCCGACGTCATCGAAGGTGTCGCCGGCAAGACCGGACGGACGGTCTTCGTGTTCCCCGGCCAGGGTGCGCAGTGGACCGGCATGGCGCGCGAACTCATGGATGATTCGCCTGAGTTCGCCCGGCAGATCGCTGACTGTTCCGCAGCGCTGGCCCCGCACACCGACTGGGACCTGACCGCCGTCCTGCGCGGTGGGCCCGGGACGCCCGACCTGAACCGGGTCGACGTCGTCCAGCCGGCACTGTGGGCCGTGATGATCTCCCTCGCGGCGCTGTGGCGTTCGTACGGCGTCCACCCGGACGCGGTCGTCGGCCACTCCCAGGGCGAGATCGCCGCCGCGTACGTCGCCGGGGCGTTGAGCCTGGCGGACTCCGCGCGGATCGTCGCGCTGCGCAGTCAGGCCATCGCCGCCATCGCCGGGCGGGGCGGCATGGTTTCGCTGCCGCTGCCCGTCGCCGAGGCCGAGAGCCTGCTCGCACAGTGGGACGGCATCGGCGTCGCCGCCGTGAACGGCCCGGCGTCCACGGTGGTTTCCGGTGACCGGTCCGCGCTGGATGAACTCCTCGCCTACTGCGCGGCGCTGGACATCCGCGCCAAGGACATCCCCGTCGACTACGCGTCGCACTCCGCGCACGTTGAAGACCTGCGCAAGCCGATCCTGAAGGCCCTGTCCGGGATTTCGCCGCTTTCTTCGGACATCGCGTTCTACTCGACGGTGACCGCCGGGCTTCTCGCCGACACGACGGAGCTCACGCCGGAGTACTGGTTCCGCAACCTGCGGCAGCCGGTCCGCCTGGAGGAGACCGTCCGCGCGCTGGCCGCCGACGGCTACGGCACGTTCATCGAGTCCAGCCCGCACCCGGTGCTCACGCACGCGATCCAGGACACCGCCGAGGTCGTCGCGCTCGGCACGCTGCGCCGCGACGAGGGCGGGCTGCGGCGGATCACCGCATCCCTCGCCCAGGCCCATGTGCACGGCGTCACAGTCGACTGGTCCGCGTTGACCGCGGGCGTACGGGTCGACCTGCCCACGTACCCGTTCCAGCGCAGCCGCTACTGGCTGGAGCCGTCGGCCGCCGCGCCTGACATCGTGTCAGCGGGTCTCGACGCGGTCGCGCACGGGCTGCTCGGCGCGACCGTCGAGCTCTCCGAGGACGGGGACGTGGTCCTCACCGGGCGGCTTTCCGTACCCACCCATCCGTGGCTGGCCGACCACGCCGTGGACGGCACCGTACTGCTGCCCGGAACCGCCTTTGTGGAGCTGGCCGTCCGGGCCGGCGAGCAGGCCGGGACTCCGCGCGTCGAAGAACTGACGCTGGAGGCGCCCCTGGTCGTTCCGGCGGGGGCGGCCGTTCAGCTCCAGGTGGCCGTGGGGGCGCCCGGCGACGATGAATCCCGTACGGTCACCGTCCGGTCCCGGGTGCACTCGGCCGACGGCGTCGAGCCGTGGGTCCGGCACGCGACCGGTGTGCTGACGGTTTCCGCCGCTGCCGCTGCCGGATCCGACGGTGTGTGGCCGCCTGCCGGGGCCGTGCCGGTCGGAATCGAGGGGCTGTACGGACGCCTCGCGGAATCCGGCTACCAGTACGGCCCGTCGTTCCAGGGCCTCACCGCGGCCTGGCGGCTCGGCGACGACCTGTTCGGCGAAGTCCGGCTGCCGGCTGGTGTCGACGCGGGCCGGTTCGGGATCCACCCGGCACTCCTGGACGCCGCGCTGCACACCGTCGCACTCGACGCGGTTCTCGGCGCGAACGCTTCCGGGAAGGTCCTGCTCCCGTTCTCGTGGAGCGGCACGCAGCTGCACACCGCGGGTTCTACGGCCCTGCGTGTAAAGGTGTCCCCGGCGGGCACGGACGCCGTGTCGATCACGCTCACGGACCCCGCCGGCGCACCGGTGGCGACTGTCGACCGGCTGGTCACCCGCGCTGTCACCGGTGCCTCAGCACTCCCCCTGCACCTGGTGCAGTGGCCGTCGCTGCCGCTTCTTCCGGCTGCCGGCCAGCCTGTCGCGATCGTCGGCGCGGACCCACTGGGACTGGCCGACGCGCTCGCGGGCAGCACTCCGTACGCCGGCTTCGCTGAACTGACCGGTGACATCCCGCGGACAGTCCTGGTCACAGTCACCGGGGACGGTCCGCCGGTCGCCGGGGCCCGCGCTTGTGCGCACCGGACGCTGAGCCTCGTTCAGCAGTGGCTCGCCGACGAGCGGTTCGCCGCCTCCCGGCTTGTGGTGGTCACACACGGTGCGATCGCCGTGCACCCGGGCCCGGACATCTCCGACCTCGCCGCGTCCACCGTCTGGGGTCTGGTGCGCTCCGCGCAGTCCGAGAACCCGGACAGGTTCACGCTCGTGGACACCGACAGGGTGCCCGCCTCGCTGGCCGCGCTGCCGGACGCGCTCGCCTCCGGGGAGGCCCAGTTCGCGTTGCGCGACGGCAACCTGCACGTGCCGCGCCTGGTTCGCGGGCAGGACGCCGTACAGGTCCTGACGCCGTCGGCCGGGCAGCCCGCGTGGCGGCTCGACGTGACCCGCAAGGGAACGCTGACAAACCTCGCACTGCTCGAATCGCCGGAAGCGGCGGGCGAGTTGGCGGCCGGTCACGTCCGGGTCGCGATGCGGGCCGCCGGACTGAACTTCCGGGACGTCCTGGTCGGTCTGGGCATGTACCCGGGTGACGACGCCCGGATCGGCGGTGAGGGCGCGGGTGTCGTCACCGGGGTCGGGGCCGGCGTCACCGGTTTCGCCGTCGGCGACCGGGTGATGGGCCTGTTCCCCACCGGTGCGGCCGGACCCGTCGCGGTCACCGACCAGCGGCTGCTCTCCCCGATGCCGCGGGACTGGTCGTTCAACCAGGCGGCCGTCGTCCCCGTCGTCTTCCTCACGGCCTACTACGGCCTGGTCGACCTGGCCGACGCCAGGCCCGGACAGTCCCTGCTGATCCACGCGGCCACCGGCGGCGTCGGCATGGCGGCGATCCAGCTCGCCGGGCACTTCGGGCTTGAGGTGTACGGCACGGCCAGTCCCGGCAAGTGGGACCGGCTGCGGGCGCTGGGCGTCGCTGAGGACCGCATCGCGTCCTCCCGGGACCTCGACTTCGAAGCGCACTACCTGCGGACCACCGGCGGGCGCGGCCTGGACATCGTGCTCAACTCCCTGGCCCGCGAGTACGTGGACGCGTCGCTGCGGCTCCAGCCGGGCGGCGGACACTTCCTGGAGATGGGCAAGACCGACATCCGCGACGCGGGCGTCGTCGGGGCGGCGCACCCGGGGGTCAGCTACGCCGCGTACGACCTGATGAAGGTCGACTTCGGCCGGATCAGCGAGATGTTCGCCGAACTGCTAGACCTGTTCGACCGTGGAGTGTTGCAGCCGTTGCCGATCACCGCGTGGGACATCAGCCACGCGCCGGAGGCGTTCCGCTTCCTGGGGCAGGCCAAGCACACCGGCAAGACGCTGCTGACCCTGCCGGCTCCGCTCAACCCGGCGGGGACCGTCCTGGTCACCGGCGCGACAGGTGCGCTGGGCGGTCTGGTGGCCCGTCACCTGGTGACGTCGCACGGCGTACGGAACCTGCTGCTCACCAGCCGCCGGGGCCCCAAGGCCGCGGGAGCGGCCGGACTCGCGGATGAACTCCGTACGCTCGGCGCTTCGGTGACCGTCGCGGCCTGTGACGCCGCCGACCGGGACGCGCTCGCGTCGTTGCTCTCCACGATCCCCGCCGGACAGCCGCTGACCGCTGTCATCCACACGGCGGGTGTCCTCGACGACGGAGTCGTCAGCTCCCTCACGCCGGACCGCATCGACACCGTCCTGCGGCCCAAGGCCGACGCGGCCTGGAACCTGCACGAGCTCACGCTGGAAAGCGAGTTGGCGGCATTTGTGCTGTTCTCCTCGGCCGCCGGAACGCTCGGCACCGCGGGCCAGGCCGGCTACGCGGCCGGGAACACCTTCCTGGACGCCCTGGCGCACCACCGCCAGGCCCTCGGCCTGCCGGGTGTCTCGGTGGCGTGGGGACTGTGGGAGCAGGCCGGCGGGATGACCGGGCACCTGGACGCGGCCGACGTGACGCGGCTGGCCAGGACCGGCGCGCTGCCGCTGGCGTCGGCACAGGGCCTGGCCCTGTTCGACGCGGCGCTGAGTACGCGTCAGCCGCTGTCCGTGGCAATGCGGTTGGCCGTCGGTGCCCTGCGGGACCGCGCGGCCGACGGCACGCTGCCCGCACTGTTCGCCGGACTGGTGCGGGCACCTGCGCGGAGCAACAGCGTTGCCGCTGCGGTCACTTCGCTGCCGGACCGGCTCGCCGGACTGTCCGCCGACGGAGGCCAGGCGCTGCTCCTGGACCTCGTGCAGAGCAACGCCGCGGCCGTCCTGGGTCACACGGCGGCCGGGACCATCTCCGTCGACCGGGCGTTCAAGGAGCTGGGGTTCGACTCGCTCACGGCGGTCGAGCTGCGCAACCGGCTCAACAGCGCCACCGGGCTGCGGCTGCCGTCGACGCTCATCTTCGACTACCCGACCGCCGCCGCGCTGGCCGCGTATCTCGGCCGGGAGCTCGCGCCCGCGCCGGTGGACGCGTCCGCGGCACTCCTGACCCTGCTCGACCAGACGGCTGAGACAGCCGGCGACCTGAGCGACACGGACCGGGACCGGATCGCCGGCCGGCTGCGGGAACTGCTGTACCAGCTCGACCCGGGCGCGGCCGAGGACGCGGCGCTGTCCGACCGGCTCGACACGGCTTCCGACGATGACATCTTCGACCTCATCGACAACGAACTGGGGATCTCTTGACAACCAACGCCGGGACCGTCGCGGCAATGACGACAATTCCGGGGCAGCGCGGCCGGCCCGACACGATCGCCGACCCACGCGACCCCATGCTGCGGCTGTCCGGACTCCTCGACCCCGGTTCGCTGGTCCCGCTCACCGTCGCCGACGACAGCGGGGTCCGTACGGTCAAGGGCCGCATCGACGGCACACCCGTCGTCGCGTACTGCACGGACGCGTCAAGGATGGGCGGTGCGATCGGCACGGTCGGCGCGCGGCACATCGTCACCGCGATCGAGACGGCGCTTCGCGACCGCTCCCCCGTCATCGGCCTGTGGCACTCCGGCGGGGCCCGCCTCGCCGAAGGCGTCCAGGGGCTCGACGGCATCGGCCTGATGTTCGCGGCGATGACCGCCGCGTCCGGCCGGGTCCCGCAGATCTCCGTGGTGCTCGGCCCGGCGGCCGGTGGTGCCGCGTACGGTCCCGCGCTGACGGACATCGTCATCCTCGCGCCGCTGGGCCGGGTGTTCGTCACAGGGCCCGACGTCGTACGGTCGGTCACCGGCGAAGAGATCGACATGGAGGGCCTGGGCGGCGCTGACGCGCACGGCCGCAAGTCCGGTGTGGTGCACGTGCTCGCCGCCGACGAGGCCGACGCGCTGCTCCGGGCCCGGCGGCTCACCGGCCTGCTCGCGAAGCCCGGCATGTTCGACCCTGCTTCGGTCCAGGAGGACCGCGACCTCCAGTCGCTGCTTCCCGAACGGCCGCAACGCGCTTACGACGTCAAGCCGTTGGTCGCGGCGATCCTGGACGGGGACAGCGACTTCGAGGAGTTGCAGGCCAAGTGGGCGCCGAACATGGTCGTCGGGCTCGGACGGCTCGGCGGCCGGACGGTCGGGATTGTCGCGAACAATCCGATCCGCAAAGGTGGTTGCCTCGACTCACTGTCGGCGGAGAAGTCGGCCCGCTTCGTGCGGATGTGTGACTCGTTCGGCGTCCCGCTGGTGGTGGTGGTCGATGTGCCCGGCTATCTGCCGGGGGTGAAACAGGAATGGGAAGGCGTCGTACGGCGTGGAGCCAAGCTGCTCTACGCGTTCGCCGAAGCTGTCGTGCCGCGCATCACGCTGGTGACCCGGAAGTCGTACGGCGGCGCGTACATCGCGATGAACTCCCGTTCGCTGGGCGCCACCGCGGTGTTCGCGTGGCCGACGGCCCAGGTCGCGGTGATGGGCGCGGAGGCGGCGGTGGGGATCCTGCACCGGCGCCCGCTGGCGGCGGCGTCCGCGGAGGACCGCCCCGCGGTGCTCGCGGGACTGGTGGAGGAGCACACGCGCATCGCGGGCGGCGTGGACCGGGCGGTGGAGCTGGGTGTGGTGGACGAGGTGATCGACCCGAAGCACACGCGCCGGCGGATCGCGGAGGCACTGGCTTCGGCACCGGCGGGTCGGGGGCGGCACGGGAACATTCCGCTGTAGTACGCGCCGGCCGGTCGGCCGGGGTAGCCGCGGCGGCGATGACCGCGGCGCGCGGGATCGCGGTCACCGCGGGGATCGCCGCGGAGGGCACTCTCGCCGCCGCGATTGTCGGGTTCGCGGCGATGGCGGTGACCGGGTCTGTGATCGGCGGACTGACCGCGGTGACGCTGGACCTGGCCGTGGCCCAGCCGTTCAAGATGGTCTTCGGTGACCAAAAGGGCGTCGACCTGTCACTGGCGCACGTGAAGGACGTCGCCCTGCCGGGCATGGTCGGCGGCGCGTTCATGGGGCCGTTGGGCGGCCTGCCGGCCAAGTTCACCAAACTGACCTCGATCCCCGGCCGGATGACGGTGGGCGCGCTCACCACAGCGGGCACCGACCTCCTCCTCGACAAGCCGGTCACGCTCCTTGACGTACTGCTGGGCGGGACCACCGCCGCACTGCCGGGGCCCAAAGGGACCCGGCCCAAGGGGGATCCGGCCGAGATCACACCGGTCAATTCCAAGGGCATCACGAAGGACAAGATCGTCTGCAAGGACGACCCGATCGACGTGGCGACCGGCGAAATGGTCCTGGAACAGACCGACGTCAGGCTGCCCGGCTTCCTGTCGCTGGTCCTGGCCCGACGGCACAACTCGTCCTTCCGGCAGGGACGTTGGTTCGGCCCGTCCTGGGCCTCCATGCTGGACCAGCGGATGGAACTGTCGCAGGACGGGGTGGTGCACACCACCGCCGACGGCCTCGTGCTGCACTACCCCGTCCCGCAGGCGGGAGGCAGGGTGTGGCCCGTCGCCGGCCCGGCGCTGCCGCTGGGCTGGGACGGCGCGGCGTCCGGGCAGATGGTCGTCGCCGATCCGCAGACCGGCTGCGGCGCGTACTTCGCCCCGCTGGACGGTGTTCCGCCGCAGCGCTCCGGCGCGGCGGTCGTGCTGCCGCTGCGCGCGCTGGAGGACCGCAACGGCAACCGGATCGACCTGGACTACGACGGGCGCGGGATGCTGTGCGGGATCCGGCACAGCGGCGGCTATCGGATCGGCGTGGACACCGAGGGTGGTCGGATCACCGGCCTGCGGCTGCTCGACCGGGCCGATGACGCTGACAGTGCCGACGGCACCGACCTGGTCCGCTACGGCTACGACGCGGCGGGGAACCTGGCCGAGGTCTACAACTCCTCTGGGGAGCCTTTGGTGTTCGGCTATGACGCCGACCACCGGATCACGTCGTGGACCGACCGCAACGGCATGGACTACCGCTACGAGTTCGACCTGGCCGGACGGTGCGTCAGGACCTCGGGCAGCGGCGGGTATCTCAGTGGTGTCTTCGCCTACGACCGGTCGGCCCGCACCACCGTGCACACCAACTCCCTGGGGCAGGTGTCGGTCTTCGGATACAACGCGGCCGGGCAGATCGTCCGGGAGACCGACCCACTGGGCCACAGCGTGGTCAAGGAATGGGACCTGTACAACAACCTGACCGCGATCACCGACCCACTGGGTCGCACGACCCGGGCAACCTATGACGATCTGGGCAACCTCCTGACCGTCACGCGTCCCGACGGCTCGACGGTCACCGTGGTCTACGACGACCTGGGCAACCCGGTCGAAGTCACCGGCACCGACGGACTGGTGCGGACCTACGAATACGACGCCTACGGCAATCGCATCGCCGCCAACGACCCGATGGGCGCACGGACGGAGTACTCGCACGGCGCGGGCGGTGCCTTCACCTCGGTCACCAATCCCCTCGGCACCTCCGTGTCAGTCGTCTGTGACCCGGCGGGGCTGCCGCTGGAGATCTCCGGCCCTACCGGGATCACCCGCTGCACCCGCGACGCCTACGGCCGCACTGCCACCGTCACCGACCCACTGGGTGGCACCGTCCGCTTCGGCTGGACGGTCGAGGGCCGACCGGCCTGGCGGGAATACCCGGACGGCCGCCGGGAGGAGTGGCAGTACGACGGCGAGGGCAACCTGCTGCGGCACCGGGACCCGGCCGGGAACCCGACCACGATGGAGTACGCGGCCTTCGACCTGCCCGCCGCCCGGACCACCGCCGACGGGGTGCGGTACGAGTTCGCCTACGACACCGAACTGCGGCTGACCGGCGTGACCAATCCCCATGGCCTGGCCTGGACGTATGCGTACGACCCGGCCGGGCGGCTGACCGGCGAGACCGATTTCAACGGCCGCACTCTGGCCTACGGATTTGACTCAGCCGGGCAGTTGACGGCCCGGACCAACGGTGCGGGAGAACGCGTCGAGTACACCCGGGATGTCTGCGGCAGTGTCGTTGAGCAACTACATGTGGACACCGGCCGAACCACGACATTTGAATTCGACACCGCCGGCCGTCTGTCCCGCACCGTGAACCCCGACGCCGATCTGTCCTTCACGTACGACGTGATGGGCCGGGTGCTGTCGGAGACCTCCAACGGCCGGACGCTGTCCAGTACGTACGACCTTTTGGGCCGCCGCACCGAACGCCGGACTCCAGCCGGGCAAGTCAGCACCTGGTCCTGGGACGCCGCCGGGCGCCCGACATCTCTGTCCACGGGCGGCAACGACATGTCCTTCGCCTACGACCAGTGCGGCCGGGAGACCTCTCGCCGGATCAGCCCGACCGTGGAGCTCGCCCAGGAGTGGGACTCCGCCGACCGGCTCACGATGCAGGCCCTGCGGGTGGGTGACCCGGTCAGTAAATTCGTCGCCGCGATGGATCCCGCGAGTGCGCCGCGTGAGGCGGTCCGCCGGGACTACACCTATCGCGCCGACGGCTACCTCACTCAGATCGATGACGCGACCACCGGGATCAAGCGCTTCGACCTGGACGTGAGCGGGCGGGTGACAGCCGTGCACGCGCGGGGCTGGTCGGAGCGGTACGTGTACGACAGCCTCGGGAACACCACGTCCGCCGAGCATCCGGGGCCGGACAACGGAGCGCATGGAGCCCGTACGTTCTCCGGCACGCTGATCCGCAGGGCCGGGCGCACCCGCTATGAGCACGACGAGCAGGGCAGGGTGGTACGGCACACCCGCAAGTTGCTGTCCGGCCGCGTGAAGGAGTGGAGGTATTTTTGGGACGCCGACGATCGGATGACCGGAGTGACCACCCCGGACGGCGCGCGGTGGCGGTATCTGTATGACCCGCTGGGCCGCCGTACGGCCAAACAGCGTCAAGATGCTGACGGTTCGGTGGCCGACGCGGTGTACTTCTGCTGGGACGGTTCCCGGCTGGCTGGGCAAACCATTGCGAATGGGGCGTCGATCACTTGGGAATACGATCCGGGCAGCCACCGACCGCTGACCCAGACCACCGAGCGGCGCGCTTTCGCTGACGCGGAGCAGGATGTGGTCGACGTCCGGTTCCACGCCATCGTCACCGATCTGGTCGGCACCGCGACCGAGCTGGTTGCCCCAGACGGAGAGATCGACTGGCGGCGGAGCGCCACTTTATGGGGCGTGCCTTCCGGGGCCCAGATCGACGGGTCGTGTCTACTCGGGTTCCCTGGGCAGTACCACGATGCGGAGACCGGCCTGGACTACAATCTGTTCCGTTACTACGACCCAAACAGCAGCCACTACTTCAGCCCTGACCCACTGGGCCTGGTCCCTGCACCTAATCAGCACAGCTACGTCGACAACCCGCTGCTCTGGAGTGACCCGCTCGGGCTCGCGCCGTACAGCTCCAATGAAGTAGCCGTAGACACAAATGCAATTTCTGATTCGCTGACCGGTGGTCGCAGTGCCGATGTAGATGCTGCGCTCAACGGCAGGTCGCCAGTTGTATCACCCACTGCATATCGCGAACTGCTTGAGGGTGATCACTCGCCGAAGGTGACTGTTTTGGATGGTCGGTGAGCTGCGGTCTGGTGCGGAGTGGTCTTGCCTGGCCGGTAGATTGATCTTGTGACCGACGCTCAGCAGCA
>NZ_JBXAWK010000026.1:0-85670 GCF_057291755.1 Kitasatospora sp. UYEF31 | reverse complement strand
GGGATCTGCCCAGGGGTCCGGGGCGTGGCGCCCCGGGTCGGCACAGTAACCAGGTGACCGAGTTGACGAACCGCATCAAGAACAAGGCCAGCTGACTCGTTGAGCCGCCCGCTCAGCCCTCTGCGACACCTCTGAAGGGGTGGATTCTGCGGTCCCCACCGTGGATCCGCCCCTTTTTTACGCCTGATCGACGAGTCAATCTGGTGTGACCTTCATCTCTTCGACCTCCAATCAGGCTGGTTTATCCACAAAACATCCAAGCTTCGGCCATCCACACCGTGTGGAACACGCCCCGGAGCCCGAGTTACCCACAGGGGGTGGGTACGGTTCGGCTGCTTCGCAGGTCAGACCCCTGTGAATGTGTGGACAGAAGTTATCCACAGTCTGTGGAAAACCTCTCCGGTCTCACTCTCCACAACAGCCCCGAGAGAGTTATCCACCGACTGTCCACCGAATCAAGCCGGTTCTCCCCAGGTTGTCCACCGCTTCGTCCACAGAAGACGCCCCGTCACTCAATCGAGTGAATACGAAGTCGTATGGCCTGTCGGCGGCCTGAGGACAACTCAGAAAAAACTGGGGATAACCTGGGGACAAACAGGGGGTGTCCTGGGGACAGCATGTGGACGGTTTTTCGGTGTCCACAGACAGACCCCAGTTATCCACCGGTTACCCACACCCCCGAAGTGGATAAAATAAGGGGGCTGACCAGGGCGTAAACCGGTTATCCACCGTATCCACAGCCCCTACTACTACGACCACCTGAAATAAGCAGGGGGAGCTCGAAAAATGGTCGTCGGGCCGAAATCTGTGGACGGACCGGATCGGCAGGCAGCGAGCGGGATGTCCCCGGCGTAGGCCAGACTGTGTCCAGCACGGTGAGCCCCACCGACGGTCCAAAGCATCAACAGCAGCGGCCAGGTCGGTGGACAGGCAGGCCGGGCACGAC
The DNA here is from genome assembly GCF_057291755.1 of Kitasatospora sp. UYEF31. NCBI lineage: Bacteria > Bacillati > Actinomycetota > Actinomycetes > Kitasatosporales > Streptomycetaceae > Kitasatospora > Kitasatospora sp. UYEF31. The sequence goes on along the minus strand of NZ_JBXAWK010000026.1, from coordinate 84,724 downwards.
CCGTACAGCAGAAGCTCAGACCTACGTCGGCGGCCCACAGCCGCTGGACAGCTCAGGAGGCGGTGACCGGTGAAGTTCCGGGTGGAGCGCGATGTTCTCGCGGACGCGGTGGCTTGGACCGCCCGGAGTCTCCCGGCACGGCCCGCCGTCCCCGTGCTGGCCGGCCTGCTGATGGAGGCCTCCGGGTCGACTGTGACCCTGTCGGCGTTCGACTACGAAGTCTCCGCACGCGGCGGCATCGAGGCCGAGGTCGACGAGGAGGGCCGGGCGCTGGTGTCGGGCCGACTGCTCGCCGACATCTCCAAGGCACTCCCCAACAGGCCTGTGGAGTTCTCGACCGACGGCACCAAGGTGACGGTGGTCTGCGGCAACGCACGATTCACACTTCCCACCCTGCCGGTGGAGGACTACCCGGCGCTGCCGGACATGCCGACCTCGGCAGGCTCCGTGCCCGGTGACGTCTTCGCCTCGGCCGTCGCCCAGGTGGCCATCGCCGCCGGTCGCGACGACACGCTGCCGATGCTGACCGGTGTGCGCATCGAGATCGACGGCGACAAGGTCACGCTGGCCGCAACTGACCGCTACCGCCTGGCTGTCCGCGAGTTCCTGTGGAAGCCGGAGCAGGACGGTCTCAACTCGATCGCCCTGGTGCCCGCCAAGACGCTCGGTGACACGGCGAAGTCGCTGACAGGCGGCGACAGCATCCAGATCGCGCTGTCCGGCGAGAAGCTCGGCGAAGGCATGATCGGCTTCGAGGGCGCCGGCCGGCGGACGACCACCCGGCTGCTCGAAGGCGAGTTCCCGAAGTACCGCGCACTGTTCCCGAGCGAGTCCCCGACCACTGCCGTGATCGAGACCGCTCCGTTCGTCGACGCGGTCAAGCGCGTGTCGCTGGTGGCCGAGCGCAACACCCCGGTGCGGTTGTCCTTCTCCGACGGCCAGCTGGCCCTGGAGGCCGGTTCCGGCGACGACGCACAGGCCACGGAAGCCATCGAGGCCCGGCTGAACGGCGAGGACATCTCCATCGCCTTCAACCCCGCCTTCCTGCTCGACGGTCTGAGCGCGATCGACTCCCCCGTCGCCCAGTTGTCGTTCACCACCTCGACGAAGCCGGCCGTCATGACCGGGCTTCCGGCCCTCGACGCCGAGGCCACCGACGAGTACCGCTACCTGATCATGCCGGTCCGCCTCTCCGGCTGACCTGCACGTAGGCGTAACGTCGTACCCGGCAGTGCCTTTGTTTTTGGCCTGGGTCCGACATATGCACCCAGGGCAGGCGTCTTGAAGTGCCTCCATAAGGGGCACACGTGAACAGTGCCGTCCACAGACAGTGGATGGTCCTGGTCGGTGAAAGAAGGATTTAACGTCATGGAGCTCGGACTCGTCGGTCTCGGCAAAATGGGCGGCAACATGCGTGAGCGCATCCGCCGCGCCGACCACACCGTGATCGGTTACGACCGCGACCCCAACCTCGCGGACGTCGCTTCTCTCAAGGACCTGGTCGGTGCCCTGGAGGCCCCGCGGGTGATCTGGGTGATGGTGCCCGCCGGTGCTGCGACGCAGTCCACCGTCGACGAGCTCGCCGAGCTCCTCTCCCCTGGTGACGTCGTCGTCGACGGCGGCAATTCCCGCTGGACCGACGACATCAAGCACGCCGAGTCGCTGAAGACCAAGGGCATCGGCTTCGTCGACTGCGGTGTCTCCGGCGGTGTGTGGGGCCTGGAGAACGGCTACGCGCTGATGTACGGCGGCGAGGCCGCCGACGTCGCCAAGGCACAGCCGATCTTCGATGCGCTCAAGCCCGCAGGCGACTCCGGTGCGGTGCACGCGGGCAAGGTCGGTGCCGGCCACTTCGCGAAGATGGTCCACAACGGCATCGAATACGCCATGATGCAGGCCTTCGCCGAGGGCTGGGAGCTGCTTGAGGCCGCTCCCGAGGTCACTGATGTGCGTGAGGTCTTCCGCAGCTGGCAGGAGGGGACGGTCATCCGTTCATGGCTCCTCGACCTGGCTGTGCGGGCGCTGGACAGCGACGAGCACCTTGAGGAACTCCGCGGGTTCGCGGCCGACTCCGGTGAGGGCCGCTGGACCGTTGAAGCGGCCATCGACCACGCGGTGCCGCTTCCGGCGATCACCGCATCGCTGTTCGCGCGCTTCGCATCCCGGCAGGACGACTCGCCGCAGATGAAGATGATCGCCGCACTGCGCAACCAGTTCGGCGGGCACGCGGTCGAGCACAAGAAGTAGCCGAAGAGCAGTACCGCTGGACAGACGAAGGGGAGGTCGGCGTTCGCGCCGTCGGACTATGCACGTCGCCCACCTCTCCCTAGCCGACTTCCGGTCCTACGCCCGGGTCGAGGTTCCCCTCGACCCGGGCGTGACCGCGTTCGTCGGCCCCAACGGCCAGGGCAAGACCAACCTGGTCGAAGCCGTCGGCTACCTCGCGACCCTGAGCAGCCACCGGGTGGCCACCGACGCCCCGCTCGTGCGGCTCGGTGCCGAGAAAGCGTACGTCCGGGGCAAGGTGGTCAACCACGAACGTTCGGCACTGGTCGAGCTGGAGATCACTCCCGGCAAGGTCAACCGCGCCCGGATCAACCGCTCGCCGGTGCCACGCCCGCGCGACGTCTTGGGTTTGCTGCGCACGGTCCTGTTCGCGCCCGAGGACCTGGCCCTGGTCAAGGGGGACCCGAGCGAACGGCGGAAGTTCCTCGACGAGTTGCTGACTTCCCGTACGCCTCGGATGTTGGGTGTCCGGCAGGACTACGACCGAGTTCTCAAGCAGCGCAACACCCTGCTGCGCACGGCGGCTCTGGCCCGCAGGGGCGGTCGTGACGCGTCGCTCAGCACACTCGACGTGTGGGACACCCATCTGGCCGCGGCCGGAGCAGAGCTGACATGTGCCCGGGTTGATCTGGTCAACACGCTGCAACCGTTGGTGGACAAGGCTTATGACGCAGTGTCATCCGGCGGCGGGCCCACTGTCCTTGAGTACCGCAGTTCCATCAGCGACGAATCGCTGCCGACGGACCGGGATTCTGTCCACAGCCTGTTGACAGAGGCGATCGCCGCACAGCGCAAGAACGAGATCGAACGCGGGCAGACACTGGTCGGCCCGCACCGTGACGACGTGCTCCTGCGGCTGGGCCCGCTGCCCGCCAAGGGCTACGCGTCGCACGGCGAGTCGTGGTCGTACGCCCTTGCCCTGCGCCTGGGTTCGTATGAACTGCTGCGCGCGGACGGCGGTGAACCGGTGCTGATCCTCGACGACGTTTTCGCCGAACTCGACGGCAGCCGCCGGGAGAAGCTTGCCAACCTGGTGGCCGGTGGCGAACAAGTCCTGGTGACCGCGGCGGTCGGCGAAGATGTGCCGCCGCAACTGGCCGGGGCGCGTTACGACGTCGCCGCCGGTGAAGTGAAGCTGCGCCCGTGAGGTGGGTTCCGTGAGCGCGGAGGAGCCCGAGCTCAAGGGCATCGACCTGGCGCGTGCCACACTCCTGCAGGCCAAAGCACAGGCACGGATCAAACGGGACGACCGTACGGACCGGACACAGGCCAAGCACGGGCTCAAGCGCAGCGGTTCGGGCCCTGACGACCGGGATCCGCAACCGCTGGCCCGGTTGATGGGCCGGTTGATGGCCGAGCGCGGCTGGCAGACGCCGGCCGCGGTGCACGGGGTGCTGGGCCGGTGGGCCGAGTTCGTCGGTGAGGCCCACGCGGTGCACTGGGTTCCGGAGAGCTTCGAGGACGGAAAACTCATCGTCCGGGCCGACTCGGACAACTACGCGACCCAGTTGCGCTGGCTCGCGCCGAAACTGCTCGCCCGGATCAACAGCGAACTGGGCCACGGCGCGGTCACATACATCCAGGTGCTCGGGCCGTCGACCGGACGCAGACGGTTCAACCAAGCACAGTAATCAGGCGCGATGGCCAAACACAGTGATCGAGAACAGTGACCAATACGACGTAAACACGTCACCGTGTGCAGTCGGTAGCGTGCCGGTAACCATCGATACACGCTGTGTCGTTGGTCATTGACACGGTGTCGTTGGACTCGTCCGTGTATTCGCTCAGCGGCCATGAGAGCCACTTTGACCCCCTGGCCGCGTGCGGGGGATTGCGCCAGGGGCGTTCAGGGCGGCACAGGGGAAAGCAGTGGCCTTGCTAGCCCTCCTGATGTCGGTGCGACCGGTAGAATGGAGAGAGATTCCGCTCTTGCGGACCCTGTGCCGTCTTCCGTGGCTCCGTCCCACCCGGGTGGGGAGCCGTGCTGTGCCAGAAAGGGCGCTTCGTGGCCGATTCCGGCAACCCCCCCCAGGACAACTCCGCGACGAACAACCAGACGTATGACGCGAGCGCGATCACCGTGCTCGAAGGTCTCGACGCGGTCCGCAAGCGACCTGGTATGTACATCGGTTCAACCGGTGAAAGAGGTCTCCACCACCTTGTCCAAGAGGTCGTGGACAACTCCGTCGACGAGGCGCTCGCCGGTCACGCCACGCAGATCACGGTGACGATCCTGGCCGACGGCGCTGTGCGTGTCATCGACGACGGCCGCGGTATCCCCGTCGGCCTGCACCCGATCGAGAAGAAGCCGGCCGTCGAGCTGGTCCTGACCGTGCTGCACGCCGGGGGCAAGTTCGGCGGTGGCGGCTACTCCGTCTCCGGCGGCCTGCACGGCGTCGGCGTGTCAGTGGTCAACGCGCTGTCGAGCCGCCTCGCGGTCGACATCAGGCGGGACGGCTACCGCTGGACCCAGGAATACAAGATGGGCACGCCGACGGCTCCGCTGGAGCGCCATGAGGCGACCGACGCGACTGGCACGACGGTCACGTTCTGGGCCGACGGCGACATCTTCGAGACGACTGAGTACTCCTTCGAGACTTTGTCGCGGCGCTTCCAGGAGATGGCCTTCCTTAACAAGGGCCTGACCCTGTCACTGACCGACGAGCGTCCGGAGCACCGGGACGCCGACGGCAAGCAGCTGTCCGTTTCGTACCGCTACGACGGCGGCATCTCGGACTTCGTCCGGCACCTGAACTCGCGCAAGGGTGAGCCGGTCCACCCCACGGTCATCGACTTCGAGTCCGAGGACCGCGAGAAGATGATCTCGGTCGAGGTCGCGATGCAGTGGAACTCCTCGTACACCGAAGGTGTCTACAGCTTCGCGAACACGATCCACACGCACGGCGGTGGAACCCACGAGGAGGGTTTCCGCTCCGCGCTGACCGCGCTGGTCAACCGGTACGCCCGGGAGAAGAAGATCCTTCGGGAGAAGGACGACAACCTCGCCGGCGAGGACATCCGCGAGGGCCTGACCGCGATCATCTCGGTCAAGCTCGCCGAGCCGCAGTTCGAGGGTCAGACCAAGGACAAGCTCGGCAACACCGAGGTCAAGACCTTCGTCCAGAAGATCGTCCACGAGCAGCTGAACGACTGGCTGGACCGCAACCCGTCGGACGCCTCGGACATCATCCGCAAGTCCCTCCAGGCGGCCACCGCCCGGATGGCGGCCCGCAAGGCGCGTGACCTGACCCGTCGCAAGGGCCTCCTGGAGACCGCCTCGCTCCCGGGCAAGCTCTCGGACTGCCAGAGCAACGACCCGACCAAGTGCGAGATCTTCATCGTCGAGGGTGACTCGGCCGGTGGCTCCGCGAAGTCCGGCCGCAACCCGATGTACCAGGCCATCCTGCCCATCCGCGGCAAGATCCTGAACGTCGAGAAGGCCCGGATCGACAGGGTGCTGCAGAACAACGAGGTCCAGGCCCTCATCTCGGCCTTCGGCACCGGAATCCACGAGGACTTCGACGTCCAGAAGCTGCGCTATCACAAGATCGTTCTGATGGCGGACGCCGACGTCGACGGGCAGCACATCCGGACGCTGCTGCTCACCCTGCTGTTCCGCTTCATGCGGGGCCTGGTCGAGGCGGGGCACGTGTACCTCGCGCAGCCGCCGCTCTACAAGATCAAGTGGAGCAAGGACGACTTCCAGTACGCCTACTCCGACCGGGAGCGCGACGCCCTCATCAAGAACGGCGTGGACAGCGGTCGTCGGCTGCCCAAGGACGACGCCATCCAGCGGTTCAAGGGTCTGGGCGAGATGAACGCCGAAGAGCTGCGGATCACCACCATGGACACCGACCACCGTGTCCTGCTCCAGGTGACCCTTGAGGACGCGGCCCGGGCCGACGACCTCTTCTCGGTCCTGATGGGTGAGAACGTCGAGGCCCGGCGTTCGTTCATCCAGCGCAACGCGCGAGACGTGCGCTTCCTCGACATCTGACGGTCCGGGGGACGCGCCGCCCACTCCGATGTGAGCTGCGGTGCGTCCCACTTTCCTCTCCGTCTGCCCTCTGAAAGGAACCGGACCAAGCGATGTCCGAAGACAATCCCGTGCCGCCCACGTTCGACCGCATCGAGGAGGTCGAGCTCGAGACCGAGATGCAGCGCTCGTACCTCGACTACGCCATGAGCGTGATCGTCGGCCGCGCGCTGCCCGAGGTCCGCGACGGCCTCAAGCCCGTCCACCGCCGGGTCCTCTACGCGATGTACGACGGCGGCTACCGGCCCGAGAAGGGCTACTACAAGTGCGCCCGTGTCGTCGGTGACGTCATGGGTTCGTACCACCCGCACGGTGACACCTCGATCTACGACACCGTGGTGCGCCTGGCCCAGCCGTGGTCGCTGCGGATGCCGCTGGTCGACGGCAACGGAAACTTCGGTTCACCGGGCAACGACCCGGCCGCCGCTATGCGGTACACCGAGTGCCGGATGGCCCCGCTGGCCATGGAGATGATGCGGGACATCGACGAGGACACCGTCGATTTCTCGCCGAACTACGACGGCCGTCAGCACGAGCCCGACGTACTCCCGGCCCGGTTCCCGAACCTGCTTGTCAACGGTTCGGCCGGCATCGCGGTCGGCATGGCGACCAACATCCCGCCGCACAACCTGCGCGAGGTAGCTTCCGGCGCCCAGTGGTTCCTGGAGAACCCCGAGGCCTCCCAGGAGGACCTGCTCGACGCGCTCCTCGCGCGGATCAAGGGCCCGGACTTCCCGACCGGCGCGCTCATCGTCGGCCGCCGCGGTATCGAGGACGCGTACCGCACCGGTCGCGGCTCCATCCAGATGCGCGCCGTGGTCGAGGTCGAGGAGATCCAGAACCGCCAGTGCCTGGTCATCACCGAGCTGCCCTACCAGGTCAACCCGGACAACCTGGCGTTGAAGATCGCCGACCTGGTCAAGGACGGCAAGGTCGGCGGCATCGCCGACGTCCGTGACGAGACATCGTCGCGTACGGGGCAGCGCTTGGTCGTCGTGCTCAAGCGCGACGCGGTCGCCAAGGTCGTCCTGAACAACCTCTACAAGCACACCGACCTGCAGACCAGCTTCGGCGCCAACATGCTGGCCCTGGTCGACGGCGTGCCGCGGACCCTGTCGGTCGATGCGTTCATCCGGCACTGGGTGGACCACCAGATCGAAGTCATCATCCGGCGGACCCGCTTCCGTTTGCGGAAGGCCGAGGAACGCGCCCACATCCTGCGCGGTCTGCTCAAGGCCCTGGACGCGATCGACGCGGTCATCGCGCTCATCCGGGCCTCGAACACAGTCGATGAGGCCCGGACGGGCCTGATGCGGCTCCTGGAGATCGACGAGATCCAGGCGAACGCGATCCTCGAGATGCAGCTGCGCCGGCTCGCCGCTCTGGAGCACCAGAAGATCACGGCCGAGCACGACGAGCTCATGGCCAAGATCAAGGGCTACAACGAGATCCTGGCTTCGCCGGAGCGGCAGCGGAAGATCGTCAGCGACGAGCTGACGGTCATCGTCGACAAGTACGGCGACGAGCGACGCAGCACCCTGGTGCCGTACGACGGTGACATGTCCATCGAGGACCTCATCGCCGAAGAGGACATCGTCGTCACCATCACAAAGGGCGGGTACGTCAAGCGCACCCGTTCGGACCTCTACCGCTCGCAGAAGCGCGGCGGCAAGGGCGTGAGCGGGGCGAAGCTGAAGAAGGACGACATCGTCGACCACTTCTTCGTGACGACCACCCACCACTGGATCCTGTTCTTCACGAACAAGGGCCGGGTCTACCGGGCCAAGGGCTACGAACTGCCGGACGCCGGTCGTGACGCCCGCGGTCAGCACGTGGCCAACCTGCTGGCCTTCCAGCCGGATGAGAAGATCGCCCAGATCATGGACCTGCGCGACTACGAAGTCGCCCCGTACCTGATCCTGGCCACCAAGTCGGGCCTGGTGAAGAAGACCGCACTGAAGGAGTACGACACCAACCGCGCAGCCGGTGTCATCGCGATCAACCTCCGTTCGGTGGCCGGCGAGCTGCCGGAGGGCGACGAGGAGCAGGTCGACACCGACGACGAGGTGATCGCCGCGGAGCTGGTCGGCCCCGAGGACGACCTCCTGCTCGTCAGCCGGAAGGCCCAGTCGATCAGGTTCACCGCCACTGACGAGGCACTGCGCCCGATGGGCCGGGCGACCTCCGGCGTGAAGGGCATGAGCTTCCGCGAGGGCGACGAGTTGTTGTCCATGAGTGTGGTTCGACCGGGCACGTACGTGTTCACTGCCACTGACGGGGGATACGCCAAGCGCACCAGCGTGGACGAGTACCGCGTTCAGGGGCGTGGCGGTCTGGGCATCAAGGCTGCCAAGATCGTCGAGGACCGTGGCTCGCTCGTCGGCGCGATGGTCGTCGAAGAGGGCGACGAGATCCTGGCGATCACACTCGGCGGCGGAGTGATCCGTACCCGAGTCTCCGGGATCCGTGACACCGGCCGTGACACGATGGGCGTTCAGCTGATCAATCTCGGTAAGCGGGACGCGGTGGTGGGCATCGCCCGCAACGCCGAGCCTGGTCCGGAGGAAGACCTGGAAGACGGATCTGACGCCGCTGTTGACGGCGCCGACGGTTCGGACGGCGCCTCCGGGACCGTTGCTTCCGACAACACTGCACTGACGACTGAGGGTTCGGCGACGACGGCGCAGACCGCGGAAGGCGGTGACGCGCCCGGCGGGCAGGAGGACGCGTGACCACAGACCGGATACGGGGCGAAAGCACCGGTCGCGATGAAGGCCGTGGGCGACCACGGCAGCAGGCGGCCGGGGCCTCGCCCCGGTCCGGGACGGCCGCCATGCCGCCCAAGCCTGTAGGACCGGCGGCTCCGGCCGCCGAGGGTGTGGGCACCACCGGCGCGGTCTCCGCGCCGGTGGTGCCGCTCAGACCGGACGCGCCACCACCGGCGTCCGGCCGGAGTGTCCGCGAGGCGGAGCAGAAGACAGCGCAGGACGGGCCGGCGTCCGCCGGTGCCGTCGGCGGCGCAGACCGTACTGCCGGGCGGGCCGGTGCCGATGAGGCACCGGCCGCCCGGTCGCGGACAGCTGCGGCCCGGCCGGCTGGCCGCCAGCCGTCTCGTACTGCGGGGGCCGGTCGGACGATGGTGCAGAACACAGCGGAGTCCGCCCCGGAACCGGGGCCCGAGCAGCCGGACGGCACAGTGCATCAGGACGGCTCCAGAACGGCCGCGCAGACTCAGCAGATCCCGGCAGTGAGCCGGACCAGACCTGCGGAACGCCCGGCTGTCGCCGAACGTATGAGTGAAGTGAAGAGCGAGCGTACGCCTGAACGTACGAACGAGCGGGCCGCCCAGGCCGGGGCCCGGCCGACTGCCGCCGTCCCGGTGCGCCAGCCGCTGCCGGCCGTGCGCACCCGCCGGGCCCGGCTCAAGGCCGCGCGCGTCGACCCGTGGTCGGTGATGAAGGTCAGCTTCCTGCTGGCCATCGCACTGGGGATCATCACGGTGGTCGCCGCGAGCATGCTCTGGATGGTGCTCGACGCGCTCGGAGTATTCACCTCCGTGGGGGACACAGTCCGGGAGGCGACCCAGTCGCAGACCGACCCGGGCTGGGACCTCAAGCAGTACCTGTCGCTGCGCAACACCCTCCTGGTCAGCGGTGCGGTCGCAGTGATCGACGTGATCCTGGTGACCGCGCTGGCCACTCTCAGCGCGTTCCTTTACAACCTCACCGCGGTGTTCACCGGAGGTCTGGAAGTGACGCTCGCGGAGGAGGATTGATCTTCCCAGGGTGCGCGGGAACCTGTTTTGGCTGACCCGGGTAGGTGCGGTACTCTTTCTGAGCAACGCCGCGGGGGCCTATAGCTCAGACGGTTAGAGCGCTTCCCTGATAAGGAAGAGGCCACAGGTTCAAGTCCTGTTAGGCCCACCCCGACAAAGACCCCGGACCGATCATGGTCCGGGGTCTTTGACATCCACAGGTGACATCAACGGCTGTGGACTACCGCCTATTCATCCCGTCCCGCAGTTTGGCGCTGATTTTCGCCGCGGCGAGACGCTGGGATTCTGTGGTCACGTGCGTGTAGATCTCCAACGTGGTCTTGAGCTGGCTGTGCCGCAGGATCATCTGTGCGTCCCGCGGCTGCACCCCGAGCCAGGCGAGCAGGGTGCCGCAGGTGTGCCGGGTGTCGTGCAGCCGTACCCGCCGCAGACCGGAGCGCGCGACCCGTGCTTGGAAGCACCGGGAGAAGTGATCGGGGTCGTACAAGCCCCCGGTCTCGGTGCCGAACACCATGTCCAGCTCGGTCCACTTCTCCCCGGCCCCGGCCCGCTCCAGGTCCAGCAACCGCCGGCGTTCCCCCAACGCCTCGATGCACAGCAGTGGCAGCGGCACGGCCCCCTTGGATGCCTCCGTCTTGAGCTCCACCAGCACGAGGCCGTCGTCCTTCTGTCGCTGCACCTGCTTCCGGGGATGCATCGTGCCCTCGTCCAAGTCCAGATCGATCCAACGCAGGCCCAGCAGCTCACCGCGGCGCAGACCCAGCACCAGTGCCAGGACGAACGCCGCGTACAGGCGGTGCGGCCGGACGGACCGCAGGAAAGCGACCGCTTCCTTGGCATTCCACGGGATGACCTCCTTGGACTTCACCGAGGAGATTCCGACGAGCGAGACCACATTGCGGAGCAGCAGTTCATCCCGCATGGCGCTGTTCAATGCGGTACGCAGAACCTTTAAGCACTCCTGAACCGTCGAGCTGCCGACATCCGCCGCCCGGAGCTGCTTCGCGAACAGACGCACATCCTTGGTGCCCAGCTTGGTCAGCGACTTTGTCCCCAACCTGGGGACAAGGTAGAGGCGCACTTGTGATTCGTACTTGGCGTACGTAGTCGGACGCTTCCCCGGCTTCACGATCTCCGCCAGCCAGTACGTGAGGAACGCTCCGAGCTGCCAGGTCTTGTCCGGCACCGGTACGCCCATACGCTCCTGCTGCTGCAAGACCGCCAGCGTTTGGGCCACTTCGTCGTAGGTCTTGCCGTAGACCCACTTCCGCACCCGTTCGCCCAGGGTGTTGGTCACGTACGCGGCCCCGGCATACCGGCCGTCCTTGCGCCGGGTGATCGTGCCCGACCCGTTGGGATTCCGCTTCGTCATCAGGCCGCCGCTTCCAGACGGTCAGCCACGTACGCGCGCACCGCGTCAACGGGGATGCGACGCGCCCGACCGACCGTGATCGACGCGAGTTTGTGCGTCCGGATCAGGTCGTACACGGTGGACCGGCCGAGCCGGGTGCATGCCATCACCTCTTTCACCGTGAGCAGATCAGGGGCAGTGACAACGAGCGGGGTCATGGCCTTTCCTCCGATGTGAATTCTTCACGGGCGGTTTGTCGGTTCAGTTCGGCACTGCGGTACGCGCTCTGGGCCAGCAGCGCAGGGCCGGGGCTCAGGCCGATGCCGAGGTAATCCCAGTGGCCGACGACGAACATCGTGTCCGGGTCCGTCTCGGCCAGGTCCTCAGCCGGTTCGCCGGCCGGGTCGTCGGTGTCGTCCGCTTCCGCATCCGGGTGCCGCGCCTGGTGAGCGGCCCGTTCCTCCCGTAGCGCCCCGAAGGTCACGGAGAACTTGCGGCCCTTGGTCAGGAAGTGGCCGCGGAAGCCGAGCATGTGCGTCCAGCGCTTCAGATGCAGATGCGCCAGATCCGCCCGGCCGCCCAGCTCCCAGCAGGTTTCGACCATCCGCCGGGCATGCGCGCTGAGGTCGAAGCGGTCCAGGTCCGCCAGCAGCGGCAGCGGCCGGTCCAGGCCGCCGGAGGCTTCCGCGCCCTTGGTGGCGTACTTGGCGATGTACCCGGCGACCTTGCGGTCCGTGATGTCCGCGCCGTCGAAGTCCCCCGAGGCGATCGGCCGCACGTCCACCTGGTTGCCGAAGGCGAAGGCGTGCGTCCGGCCGTCCAGCTCCAGGCCCGGCAGTTTCGTCCGGGCGACCGCGGCCCCGATGGCTTCCTCCAGGAGTCCGGCGGTCGCCCACGTCGGGGGCACATCGTCGGGACCGCCGGGCCCGTCGAGGCGGATCACCGCGTGGAAGTGCACCAGGCCGCGCCGCTGGAATTCGGCGACCTTCCCGAACGACACCGCCACGTGCCACCGCAGTTCCTTCTGGGTGAGCCCCGCCAGCCGGGCCACCTCCCGCCGCAGCAGGGTCATGAACCGGGCCCACAACTGCGGAGCATGGACGTTCCACAGCACCGCACCGCGGTAGTCGTACCGGTCCGGGTCCCGCGGCGAGCCCACGGCCGGATCATCCTCAGCGTGCCCGGTCCCGCAGCGGCAGCGGGCCAAAGCGCCGGCCGTTGTGGTCGGGCGGTTGTGGACCGGGCCGAACGACGGAGCCGTCAGCGTGGCGAACACCCGCGGATGGGCGCCCACCGACTCGGGGACGTCCCGGCCGCCGTGCAGACCCTGCGACACGATCCGGTACGCGTCGCCCTGGTACAAACGCGAGCACGGGGCGCACCGGGTCGCCCGCCGGGCCTTGCACCGCACCAAAAGCTCCCCCGCGGGCAGGTCCCGGGCGACCAGGCGGCTCAGCAGTACGCCCGTTGTCCTGTCCCAGGTCGCCCGCTGGCCGTCGAGGCGGACCGGGCGCAGGCAGCCGACCCGGGCAATCTGTCCGGCCAGCGCGCCCAGGTCCGTGCCCATGCGGGCGAGGTCCGCCAGGTCGGCCAGCGCGGCAGGGTCGACCGCGGCCACCGCGGCAGCGGTCATCGTCCGGTCGCTTCCGTCGGGCCGACTTTGACCGGGGTGCCGTTCGGGCCGGGCCGGTAGACGCGGCGCTCGTTGACCTGCATCTTCGCGGTGACCGCTTCGGCGAGGTCCACGCCGGTCATCGAGGCGACCGAGACCAGGAACAGCAGGACGTCCGCGAGTTCTTCCCCCAAATCGCCGCTGTGCCGCCAGGCGTCGAACGCTTCGGCCGTCTCGCCGTAGAGGCGGGCGAATTCCATCGGGACGTCGGTGGTGTTGAAGCCGTGGGCCAGCACGTTCCACCGGGCCAGGTCCTGCACCCGGCGCACCGTCAACGCGCCCGCGTCGAGGGGCGTTCCGGCATGGGTCATCACCGGTCACCGCCCACGGCAAAACCGGACAGGTTCGGGCCGGCGTCCTTCGCGTCCGCGGTGAGCCGGTCGGGCTCCAGGGAGTAGAACAGGACGACGCCGCCGTCCACGGCCGGGTTCGCGCGGACCATGTCCGCCATGAGCCGGGGCAGCACCTCCCAGCGGGTCATGCCGGGCCACGGGGTGCACGTGCCGTACTCGGTGATGCTGATGGCCGGGCCCTGCAAGGTCAGTACCCAGTGGTAGTCGACGGACATGGCGTTCTCCTTCACAGCGGTCGTGCGGGACAGGTGGCGGGTGTGCGGGTTCATACGGCCCCCTCGGAGGCGAGCCGTACGGTGATCTGTTCGGCGAGTTGTGCCGGGACGCCGAGCCGGGCGCGCAGGGCGTCACCGGTGATCGCCGTCCCGGTGGTGGTGCGGTGGTGGTCGGCGATCTTCCGTGCGTGGTCCACGAGCGCCGGGGGCAGTGCGACCGGTTCCGGCGGAGCGGGCAACGCCGGGGGTTCCGCGGCGAGTTCGACGGTGAACGCCCGTGCGGGCACTGCGGGTTCGGGGAGCGGGGCCGCGGCGTTCGACGCGTCCGGGGCCGGGCGCGCGGTGCGGTGCACCAGGAGCGTGCCGCCCAGGAACGCGACCCCGGGCCATCCGGCGACAGTCAGCCGCAGCCAGCCGGGCGGGTCGGACAGGTCCAGGAGTCCCGCGGTGGCGACGTTCGCGCCGAGCGACGCGGCCAGTGCGGTCAGGAACCACAGCCACGGCCCGAAGCGGTCGCCGTCGGACGTCCGGGCATCAACAAGCCGACGCCACGCGGCGACGAGCAGCAGGTCCACGGAGACGGGGTAGGCCCAGGCCTGCCACCCGGCCTGCCCGGTGGCTTGGGCGACGTCGTGCAGGTGCGAGAAGGACAGGGCCGCGGCGATGCTGGCCTGGATCAGCAGCGGATCGACCCGCGGCAGACGAAGGCGCGCGGCCATCACGCACCCCCGGCCAGTGTGCGGAGCGCGGCGGTGGCCTGTTGGGGGACCACGCCGTTGCCCAGGACGCGAAGTTGCGCGGTACGGGACAGCCCCGGAACGCCGGTGACCCATCCTGCGGGCAGGCCCATCAGCCATTCGACGAAGGCCGGGTTCAGGCGGGGCGCACCGGCGCGGTTGAGGGCGGTGTGCGCGGGCGTGGGACGCCCGGTGGCCTGCTCCCAGCGGCGGACCGCCGCACCGTACCTGCCCCACTGTCCGGGCTGGACCGCGCACGACAGCCCGGCGTCACCTTTGCGTCCACGCTGGTTCGGGCCGTCGGACGCCCGGGGCGTGGGCAGCAGCAGAGAAGTCACCGCGTTGGACAGGAACACCTGGTGTCCGGAGTCGGTCCGCTTGTCCGCGGTGGCGTCGGTGCAGCCTTTGTCCCGCGGCGACGGGGTGGGCAGCAGGGCGACCGTGGTGCGCAGGTCCGCGCCGCCGGTGCCGCGGGTGCCGATGCCGTGCGCGTCCGAGGTGCGCGGGGTCGGCAGCAGGCTCAGCCCGCTGACCGCAACACGTCGATCGCCGTCGGGAGTTGTCCGTCCTGTCCGCCGCCGCGCCAGTCGCGGGCCGCCGGGGTCGGCAGCAGGCCAGGCGAGGAGGAAGACCCTGCGGCGCAGGTGCGGGCATCCGACGTCGGCGGCAGAATGAGTCCGCCAGCACCCCACGTAGCCGAGAGCGGCCAGTCCGAGAACGACACGGGCCATAGCGTCCCCACGGTTCGCAGTGAGCAGCCCAGGGACGTTTTCGAGCACGAGCAGCCGGGGTCGTGGTCGAAGGTCGCGAGCGGCGTCGAGGATCGCATCGAGGATCCACCTTTCGTCTGTGGTGCCGCGGCGGTGGCCGGCCCAGCTGACGGGCTGGCAGGGGAATCCGGCGGTCAGGACGTCGACGCCGGGGACGGTGGTCCAGTCCGCGGCGGTGATGTCGCCGAGGTTGGGGACGGTGGGCCAGTGGTGGGCCAGGACCGCCGACGCGGCGGGGTCGGTGTCGGCGTGCCACACGGTCTGTCCGCCGAACACGTCGACCGCCGCCAGGTCGAGTCCGCCGTAGCCGGAGCACAGGGACCCGATGCGCGGGCCCGGTGCGGGGTCAGGTGTCACGGTGTCGTTCACGGGAGTCCTCCGGTTCCGGAGCGGGGGTTGGGCGGTACGGCACCGGGGCTTGTTCGCCGGGCCGGTGCCGTACCGAACTTGAGGGAGCGTCAGAACGCGGTGCGCGGAACGGGTTCGGTCACGGTGTGCCCGTCGATCCAGTCCTCCGCGCACACCTTGTGGCAGGGGATGCCGCGGTCCGAGAGCAGCGGGGTCGACTGTGCGCAGACCGCGCACGGTTCGTCGGTGCCGCCCCAGTGCGACCGGTGGTGCCAGTCCAGGTGGGTGCCCGGGTCGGTGCCCGGCGCGGCGGTCACAGGTTGATGTCCGGGTAGTCGTGGCCGCGCGGCGGGTAGGAGGAGTAGTCGACGTCGTGCAGGGGGTCCCGGGGCGTGTCCAGGGCGGGCCACAGGGCGTCTTCGAACTCCTCGTCCTTGACGGGCCAGAACTCGGCGTACTCGAAGTAGGCGTCCGCCAGCCGCTGGGTCGTGGACGCGTCGTTGGACCGGTGGATCAGCCGGTCGTGTTCGGCGTCGGTCATCTGCCTACGCCGCCGGATCACGGTTCCCACCTCGGTTCGTCCGGGTGGGGGAAGCCGTGGCCGTCCGGCGGGTAGAGGCGGTAGTCCACCTCGCCCCGGGAATCGGCCGGCACGTCCAGGGCCATCCACAGCGTGTGGGCGAACTCCCCGTCCGGCGCGGTCGTGTTCTTGGCGTAGGTCACGGCGTCGTACATCTGGTCGCAGGTGCGGATCTCGTCGTCGGCCTGCTGGACCCGCCGCGTGCGGTCGAGGTCGGCGTGCGGGCGGGTCACCGGGTCACCGCCGCGGGCAGGAAGCGGGTCCCGTCGCAGGTGCGGCAGACCGTCAGCCGCAGCCGGATCAGGCCGCGCCTACGCTGTCCGGAACCACGGCAGGCGGTGCACAGGGTGTGGTGCGTCGTGCGGGTGGTGGTGTTCACTGGGAGTTCTCCTCCTCCTTCAGGGGTGGTGGGTGACCCGGCCGGACGCAGCTGCTTTGCGGGCTTGAGGCATCCGGCCGGTGCGGAACTAGGTGGTGCGGCCGGTCTGTGCGTTGTTGTGGCAGACCGGGCAGTGCTCCGTGCCGGTGGTGGTGACCGCGACCTGGAAGCCGCCGCAGTACCAGCAGTTGATGTCCATCGGTGCCGTCCTTGCCTCCGGCCGTAGCCGGGCTTGTGGCGGTCAGGCCGCCGGGTCGGTGCACAGCGGGCACGTGCACACCAGCGCCGCGGGCTTGGGATGCAGGTCGCCGCGCATCCAGCCGAAGCAGTCGGTGGTCATGCCGTCGCCGGAGACCAGGTCCCGGGCGCGGTCGGCCAGGAAGCCGCCCAGCGACTGGAGTTCGCCGTCATCGTCGAGGTAGGGGTAGGTGTTCATACCGGTCGGTTCCTTTCAGTGCGGGTCGGGTTCGGTGCCGGTGCCCCAGCAGCGGAGGCAGAAGCCGTCCTGATCGCCGACGTATTTTTGACCGCGGCCCACGCGCACCTGCTTGGACACGGTCTGGTTCCCGTGGCAGGTGTGGCAGGGTTCCGGGTCCGCAGTGACCGCCGGAGCGGGGTCGGGGTCCGGATCGGCTTTGCGGGTCACCACGGCGCGTCGTCCGCGTCGTGGAAGGCCGGGTTGTGGGGGTGGCCCCCGCACTGGGCACAGGTCTGTTGGGTCGAGTCCGGACGGTCGTAGTCCGAGCCGTTCCTGTGGTCGATCAGCGTGCCGAGATCGTTGGACGACGCTGCCTCGATCCGTCCGATCAGGTCGTCTTTGCGGTCGATCAGCGCGCCGCAGTCGCCACCAAAGGTGCGGTGGTCACGCAGGTCGGCCAGCAACGCGGCGATCTCCGCGATCGTGGGTCCGTTCGACACGGTGGTGCTCCTTTCGGATCAAGGCATGGACGGGGTAGGGACACGGCGCGAGGCGGTCACGCCGACCGGGGAAAATCCAGGGGAAACAGGCGGTCAGGCCGCTTGGTCAGCAGCCGACAAAAGCGCCGGCGCTTTGTGCGGAGCCTCACCCAGGACGAGCTGTGCGAGGTCCATCAAGCCGCACGGGTCCGAGGCCAGGAGTCGTGTCCGGTAGGCGAGTTCAGTCACCGCGGTTTCGTCGACCGTTGGGATGCGCACCCGGGTGAAGCCCTTACGGCCCTCCAGAGCGGTCACGGCGACGCCGATGTACTTCGGGTCCTGGAGAAACAGCGGGTGCGCGTCCGGGTAGAGGCGGATCGCCGAGCCGAGCCCCGCGTCCGCGGCTTCCGGAGTGGACACCGCGAACGCGACCTTGCCGCCGCACACGTCCCGGATCTGCGTGGGGATCGCGTCCCCTGTGCCCTTCTGGGTCAGCAGGACGGTCAGGAAGCCGACGTTGCGGCCCTTCTTGACCAGCTGCTCCACCAGGCGGATCAGCTCATGCGCGGCCTCGGTGTGCGCCTTGGACATGCCCTTGCCGGTGTAGAAGAAGCTGTGCGCCTCATCGATGACCAGCACCACCAGCGGCCACAGCGCCGACGGGCCGACGTGCCACAGGTTCTTGACGCCCAGTAGCGGGCGGAGCATCTTCTGGCGTTTTTGCATCAGCCCGTACAGCCGCCGCACCAGTTCCAGAGCCGCGAAGACGTCGTCGTCCAGGTGCGCGAACGCCCGTGGTGCGATGTCGTCGTAGTCCGGTCCGCCCTTGCCGTCCACGAACGCGAACTGCACATTGGGGCAGGCCGCCAGTTCGGAGAACAGGTGCAGGATCAGCTGGGTTTTGCCGAAGCCCGGCATGCCGACCACGGTCACCCCGGGGACTCCGGACAGCCGCAGGTGCAGCGGTTGGCGGACCTCGTCGCGGCCCAGCAGGACCCGGCTCACGTCCATGACCGCTCCGTCCGGTCCGGGGTGAACGGGACGGCCAGCGGGTCGGTCAGCATTGCCCGGATCCGTACCGTGCCCGGGGTGTCCTGCTCGACGGTGACCCTCTCGCAGCGCCAGGCGTTGCGCAGGTGTTCGGCCGCCGCCTGGTATTCCTTGAGGCCCACGCCGGGCAGCGTCGACACGGTGGCGGTGAAGCCGCCCGCGATGGGTCGGGCACAGAACTCGGGCAGCCACACCCGGGGCATCGGGCCCGGGGCCATCCGCGGGTCGTTCATCCACCGGAACTCCGCGCCGGGTTCCTGGTGTGCCAGGTCCAGTCCCTCAGTGAGCTTGAGCCACGAGTTCTGGGCCCGGCGCACCAGACGCACGCCGGCCTTGTAGTCCGGGTCCATCCGCAGCCAGCCGCGGACCTGGACACCCGCGTAGACCAGGACGGGGGAGCTGAACGCGGCGATCTCGGCGACCACCACCAGTTGCGACGTCATGACAAGCCCTTCACATCGGAGGCAACGGACCCCGACGGGTCCACCGCGTCGGCGCGGAACGTGACGCCGTCCCGGGCTTGGGGCTTCACCCTGGATCCGGTGGCCAGCAGGACCAGCGCCCCGGTCTGGTCGACGTACTCCCCGGAACACCGGCGCACGTGCTCCCAGTCGCGGGAAGATTTGCAGAACGCAAGCGGCAGCGACGTCATGACCGTTCAGCCTTCACCGGAGCCGCGGCGACCGGAGCCAGTGAGGTGACCGCGATAGCGCGGAACGCGATGCCGTGCCGGGCGACGCCGTTGAACGTGTTCTCCCACGGCACTGCGACCAGACCGGTCACGGCCAGGGGTGCGCCGACGGTCAAGCCCGAGGCGGGAAGGCCCGGTTCGGGAACGGTGACCTTGATGACGTCGGCCGCGCCGTCGGCGATCAGCACGATTTCCAGGGTTCGCAGCGGGGCCCCGGTGTCCCGGTCGGTGGCGATCTCACCGGTCGCCAAGTCCTTGACCTTCGGTTTGGGTTCGGTGGCCAGCATGGTCATGGCCCCGGCGAGGTCTACGCGGATGTTCTTCATGTTGTTCTCCAAAGGATCGACGCGAGCAGACTTGTAAGTAGTCAGCTACATACAGCATATTGAAGGAGAGGAACCCGTCAACGGGTTCTGCAAGATTCTTTGAAGTCCCCGACGAGCGTTGCGCCCCTCCACTGACCTGAGGATGCGCCGCAGATGCTCATGGACAACAGAGGACGCAAGAGGACTGTCCGCTCCGGCTGACGGAGGGACAAGTCACAATGGGACGAAGGTCGTTGCCTGTCCGGAGGGGGTTTCGTGACAGAGTTCGCCAGGATCCGAGAGGCCGCAGGTCTCAAGCAGATTCAAGTCGCGTTCAAGCTGAAGCAACTCGCACGAGAACTACGCTCCCCGCTCGACGCCTCAGACGACAGCCTCATGCGCTACATCCGAGGTTGGGAAGCGGGAACCCGGCCCCTCTCAGGGGTCTACCTGACTCTGATCTGCCGTGTCTTCGACTGCACCACGGCCGAGCTGGGCATCTTTCCTGACGATGCGCAGGACGAAGACGATGGAGACGAAGCACTCGCCCTCAAACGGGAGTTGCTGGCCGCTACCAGCGCAAGCATCGGTCTTGTCCAACTCTTCGAGGAGCACACGGACAATCTGCGGCGGATGGATCGCGTCCTAGGCGCCGGCCGTCAGCTTCCACAAACGCGCGCTCATGTAGACCAGATGCAGAGTCTGCTAAAACACGGTGTGTCCTGCGACGGCCGCCAACTCATGGCCGGAGCACTCACGGAAGCCGCCGCGTTGGCCGGGTGGCAGGCGCTCGACCTCGGGCTTTACAAAGAAGCTTGGGAACTGCACGAGATTGCCAAAAGCGCCGCGCGCGAAGCCGAGAACCGGACGATCCTGGCGCACGTAACAGCCCAACAGGCGTACGTCCTACTGGACATCGATCAGCCGGCGGAAGCCTTGGCACTCATCCAGCACTCTCGCAAACAAGTGGGTTCCGCAGCACCCCCGCTCATGCAGACATGGCTACACGCCGCTGAAGCCGAGGCATTCGCCGTCGTCGGAGACGACGCAGGATGCAGGCATGCGTGGGACGAGGCAGGTCGGCTACTGCCCAATGACGCATCAGATCCCGGTCTGCCGTTCCTCTTCATGACCGGGTCTCACCTCGACCGGTGGCGGGGAAATTCCCTGTGCCGACTTGGAGCGGATGAGGCGATCACAGATCTCACGAATGCGCTGTCCGCCATGGAGCCGGGATTCACCCGAGCGGAAGCGGGTCTTCGTTGCGACTTGGCCACTGCACTGCTCAAGCAGGGTGAGACCAGCGAAGCCCACGTGCACGCGCAGCGCGCCAAGGAACTAGCGGCACTGTCGGGTTCAGTCCGCCAGCGCCGCCGCATCGATCAACTGCTACGCACGGAGTGACGTACCAGTTTTGGTACGTGTCGCCAGGATGTGAAGCAACGCCACCAGAGCCCCAGAGTTGGCCACCATGCCCTTAGCGATGAGACCGGGCACCGCATCCAAGGGAATCCACGCAGTGCGCTGAGACTCGTTCTTCTCCGTAGGCTCAGCAACGTATTCGACACCGCGGGCCACATAGACGTGATGCGGACTGCTCACAGTCCCGATCATCGGTTCAAAACTCACCACGTGTTCAAGCGGTCGAGTCGGCCGGTATCCGGTTTCTTCCAACACCTCACGGACAGCGGCCTCTGCGGGATCTTCCCCGTCGTCCACTACCCCGCCGGGAAGCTCCCAGTTCCACGTGTCCGACACGAACCGGTGTCGCCACATCATGAACACACGATCCTGATCGTCCAGCATCGCAGTCATGGCGGCAGGCGGTAGATAGACCTTGTGATGGTCGAACCGCTCTCCGTCCGGCGTCTGGATGTCTGCTTTGGTGACGGTGACCCAGTAGTTCTCATAGATCGGGAGCTCACCGTGGACGACCCAAGCCGTAGAGCGGTCGCCATCATCATCGAACGTCGGAGGTTGCGTCACGATGCGTTTCGCTCCTTGATCAGCGCGAGCAAGGCCGGATCGCTCCAGCTCTGCAAAAGCTTTCCGTACGGTATCCCTCGTCGTGTCGTACTGGCTGCTCAGCTCTGCCTCAGACGGAAGTGATGCCCCTGGGGCGAGTTTCCCCGCAGTAATGCGCTGCCGTAGTTCTGCGGCGATCCGCTCGTGCAACGAGGTCGCTACCGGTTCCCCGGAAGGGCCTGCGACATACCGTCCCTTGCCCTTGACCGTGTGCACCAGCCCTTCACTGGCCAAGACCTTCACCGCGCGAGTGATGGTGCCGCGCGTCACGGAAAACTCTTCGGCAAGCACGGACTCGGTCGGCAGTGCGTCACCAGGTACAAGTCGCCCATCAACGATCCGTTCCCGCATCACATCGGCGATCTGCTTGTATCCCACGTGTCCGCTCTTCATGCCGTGCACCCAGATCCTCCGCTGTAGTCGTCCATCTCAGCGTAAGGGCCTATACCCACACCTCCGAGAACTGAGGCTAGGACAGCCACGTACTGCGTCGCGCCGCTACCGCATAGATCTGCCCGACCGTGGCCCAGTCGAGACGACAGGGCAGTCGCGCCAAGCGGCCGTCAATCTCTTCACCGTTCTCTACGACGATCAGGTCCGTACCCTCCCGCTTGATCTTCACCTTGGCCGTGCCTACGAACGCCAAGACCGGCGTCACCACGACCTCAAAGCCGCAAGCTGCGGACAGGCGCTTTGCGGCTCGACTCGCTTCGCCATGGCTATTGCGTACGAACGAGCGTTTTGCTCCGTTCACCCACCCAACGTGATCCATCACGGTCACCCGTGCCCCTGGAAAATGCTTGGTGTTGATCGTGAACACGCCCGCCGGACCGATCGTCAGGTGATCGATGTCCGCGCCACTCGGCAACGGGATCGAGTCGAGTGTGTGCCACCCCTGCCGGTCGAGCTGGTGCAGTCGCTTGCTCACGACAACTTCACCCCGCCGGCCTTTCCGCCATGTCGAGGCTTCAGTTTCCGCACCAAACAGCCAAGACCAGAAACGCCGCAGCCGACTTGGCACCAACTCGGCTTCCTTCAAACGGAGTTGCGCGCCGGGTCGGTTACGGCTCAGATCGTCGCTGCCTGAAACCGGTGGATCCACGGCAACAGGCGCCCGGCGCGGCTCATACCCTAACTGCTTGCATAAGTACGCTGCCAACGGTTCCAGCACCCGACGCGCGTAGTTCGCATCCGTAATGACCAACAGGCATTTGATCAAGTCGTAGTAGGCCACACTCGGCCCCAAACGGGTGTCTATGTTCACGTACAAACGACGGGTCTTTCCCCTGTAGTACGGCGAGACCACCAGATCTGACACGCCCGATCACCCCCGGCTCGATCGCGACTGCCCGGCCATGAAAACACTCCGAACCGAGACAGCGCAACGCGACAACGGGACATCCAGCGCGATCCCGGAAGCGTGACCAAATCCGGCGTACCTGTCGGAAGAGACTTCGCCCGATGTCCCATCCGGGGACCGGGGGACCGGCGGCAGAGCGGCCCAAGTGCAGCCGGACCATGAACCAGACCCCGGACAACTCGGCACCCTCGGATCAGCACCGAAGCGGAGCCCCAAGGCGAGCAAGCCGGGCAAGCACCAAAGAGCAGACAGACATGGCCCGTTCAAAGCTTCCTTACATCTTCAAGGCGGCTCGCTGCGCTCACCGCGCGGCCATCCGCCGCGCGGACCCGGGCCGTCGCTCCTGACTCCGTCCCGCTCACGGCCCGGCCCGGCGCCGGTGGCCGCGGGAGCACACAGGCCGACTGAGGACACGGAAACCGCCGGCCGTTCCGTCATCTCAGGAGCAGCCCACTCACCACGCCCGGTCCAGCTACGTCACACCCGAAAAGCCGTTCTGACCCAAGCCAAGGCAGTCCCAGCGGCTCCACTTGGGCCGCTCTGCCGCCGGTCCCCCGGACCCCGGAAGAACACGGGACTAGGGCCCCCGCGGCCACTCCGCAACGTACGCCAGGAAGCCCACAGCAGGCCCGACCCGAGTACGCAGGCAAGCCCCGGTCCGTCGGTTCCAGGACCTTTAGCCACCTCCCCGCGCAGGGGCCCACGTCGGGCAAGACCGGGGGGCCAGTGGGACCAAACCGGGTGGGAGGCCTGCGGCCCCACTTTGCTGAACCAGCGTATGGCCCCCCGATCATGCCCGACCCCTACACGGGCAGGACACCGGCCAAAGGTCCCTCCGCCGACTCCGCAGCGCCTGACAACACCAGCTGACAACAACGTTGGCAGACAGCGGCACATCTCAACATCACCCAATGAGGCCGCAGCCCAGTAGGCAGGCCCTATATATAGAGCCAGCTTCCCAGATGATCGTTCTGATAAGGAAGAGGCCACAGGTTCAAGTCCTGTTAGGCCCACTCGTTGCCGACGCCCCGGACGTGATGTCCGGGGCGTTCGTCATTTCCGGACGCCTGCGGTCCCCGGACAACGGCATCAACCGGACAGATCATCTGACAGCTCTTCGTCTGTCCTTCCCTCAACTGTTATTGTCGTGGCCATCCGGGCAGAACCGGGCCCCGCCGCAGCATCGGGCGGAACGAGCTCCACACGGCCCGTGCATGCAGTTCGCAGTGACGGAGAGGTCAAGGCTGATGAAGAAGCTGATCCTGGTTGCCCTGGCAGCTGCCGCCGGTGTCCTGGTCTACCGTCAGGTCCAGGCGGACAAGGCCGAGCAGGACCTGTGGACCGAGGCGACCGACCCGGTCCCCGCGGGCACCACTTCCCGCTGACACCAGTCAGCCTTCCGACGCGGGCTCCCGGCTTCGTTGAGCCGGGGGTTCCGCGTGTTGGGCGCCCATCGACGCGGGCGCGGATACTGATGCGCGAAGTTGCCCGCAGAGCAGGTAATCTAGTCACGCACACGGGGCCTTAGCTCAGCTGGTAGAGCGCTGCCTTTGCAAGGCAGATGTCAGGAGTTCGAATCTCCTAGGCTCCACAATGTGAAAGGTCCCCTGACCTGCGGAAACGCGGGTCAGGGGACATTTTTGTGTTTATAACGTCCACACCGTGTCCACACCGGGGTGACGTAATGTCGACATATGGCGTCGATCAAGCAGCGTGACAACAAGGACGGAACGGTGAGTTTCACCGTCCGATAGCGGTCCGGCAGATCGAGAGGCAGCAAGGAAGACACTCAGGTTTTTGAGGGGCTGGAGCCCGCAGAGCGCTTCAAAGATCTGGTCAATGGTCACGGACAGCAATGGCCACCTGGCTGGATACGCGGGCAAGGCTTCGTGGCTGAGCAGCGCAGGCCCGCGGCCCTGTTCGAGACCTTCGCTCTTGCGTACGTCGACTTGCTTAGAGGTGTCCAGGGCGACACCAAAGCCCACTATCGAACAGTCATCCGCCGCAACCTGACGCCGTGGTTCGGGCCGTACACCGTCGAGGACGGCGAAGTGGCATCACCCGCGAGATGGTGAAGAACTGGGTCAATGACCTGGAGGCCGGACGGCTCGCACCGCTCGACCCGAAGAACAGAAAGCCCCGGACGAAATACAAGCCGAAGTCCATCAAAGACAAACACGGACTTCTGAGCGCGATCTTGCAGTCCGCTGTCACCGCGGAGCCGCCACTCCGCGCTGCCAACCGGTGCGCGGGGACCCGCCTGCCACGGCTGGACGGCGCGGAAGATGAAGATGGGATGGTCTTCCTTGAGCGCGAGGAGTGGGCCTGGATCTATGAGTGCCTTGCCGACGACGCCAAGGACGTCGGCAAGCTCATAGCCGAAACCGGGTTTCGCTGGGGTGAGGCCACCGTGCTCCAGCCCCGGGATCTCCGCCGGCGGAACGGACGGCCCGCTGTCCGGGTCCAACGGGCGTGGAAGAAGGACGAAGAGGGGAAGTCGACGGTCGGCCCGCCGCCGACCCCGCACCCCTGACCGGGGAACGGAAGTTGCCGCTGGTGTACGTGGGGAACCAGTACGGACGGGACGCGGCGTTCGGCGCGTTCTTCGCCCCCGCCGCCCGCCGTCTGGACCACCGGGTCGCGGGAAAATGGACGGACACCGGCCGCTGGCCGCACGTCCGGTTCACCGGCCGGGTGTCCTTCTAAGAAGGTCTGGCACTGCACCGCCAGTCCCACGCGACGATTCTGCTGGCACCGGACCGGTACGTCGCCACCGGACAGTTCACCCAGCGGATCTTCGAAGCTGTCCTGTCCGGGTGCGCGCCGATCATTCCGGCCCACTACCGGGGTGCCCCGCTGGTAGTCCCCGGCGACCTGCTTGCCCAGGACGGGGCCGCCGTGGAGGACATCACCCGTGCGCTGATGTCGCTGACCACCGCCGGGACGACACGGCTCCTGGAGTCGTGCCTGCGCAAACTCGGCCCGTTCCGCCTCTCCACCCAGGTCACCGCCGTCAATGCGGTGCTCGGATCGCTCCGGAAGAGTGGATGATGGACAAATACACGCCCACCGTCCCCCGGATCGGTAGCCTCGGCCTGCATGAAGAAGATCGCCCTCATCGGCTGCGGCGGCAGCGGCAAGACCTACCTGTCGAAGCAACTCGGCGCGCTGATCGGCGCGCCGGTGGCCCACCTGGACGCCGTGTACTACGACGACGGGTGGAACCCGCTGCCGCCGGAGAAGTTCGTCGCGGTCCAAGAGGAACTGACCTCCGCCCCGAAGTGGGTCATCGAGGGGAACTACGCCAGCACGCTGCCCATCCGGCTGTCCCGCGCCGACACGGTGATCTTCCTCGACCTTCCGGCCACCACCTGCCTGTGGGGCGTCGCCCAGCGCCGTCTGCGGCACGGAGGCGGGCAGGACGACAGCACGGGCGTCTACGACCGGATCACCTGGTCCTTCCTGCGCTACATCTGGGGTTACCGCACCTCGATGGCCCCACGGGTCCGGCGGCTGATCAGCGAGCATGCGACCGGGGCAACAGCCCATATCGTCACCAGCCGCCGCCGGGCCCGCGTGCTCCTGGCCCGGTTCCAAGACGAGCAGCCCGCCTAAACGGCAGCAGCCGGGCCCGGGGGCGCGGCCGTGGCTGACCGCTCCCCGTTCCTCGACACCCGGCTCGTCGCTGGCCCCCTCTACCCCGAAGACGTTCTTCGTGAGGTGGCCCGCTGCCTGAGGCCCGGGTCCACGGTCATCCTGGTCACCAAGTCCGCGGACAGCTACGTCTCCCTGGACTGGCTGGTCGCCGCTGCCGGGCTCGACCCGGGCGCGCAGCAGCAGGTCGGACTATACGAGGCGTTCCACAGCGCCAACATGCGGGACATTGCCGCCCGGGTCCTGCACGTCCACCACGTGCACCACGAGACACACCGGTTCCGGTTCCGCGACCTCGCCCACACCGCCGCCTACCTGGCCACCTCGCCCAAGTACTCCCTGCCTCCCTGCGTGGCCAAAGACTCTGACGCCCTAGCCGTCCGGCTCAGCGACGCGCTGCCGGACGGCCCCGTTGAGACGGCCTCCGTCGTCAGCTATCTGATTGGCGGAGCGTCCGCAGGACACCGCCTGGTCGAAGTCTTCTTCCAGCGCGGCGAGTTCTTCATCCGTCAAGGTCGTGCGGCCGGCGTCCCGGGCGGCGTGCGCGGCCTTGTTGCCCGCGGTCAGGGCGTCGGCGGCGGCCTTCGCCCACGCCTGCTCGCCCGGGTCCGCGGTGTGGACGCCGTCCAGGTCGCGGAGGATGTGGGCGTTGCACAACGCGCGGGCGGTTCCGTAGATGTCGTAGGAGGACCAGGCGTCGCAGACGAGGGTGCCGGCGAACAGGGGCAGGACCCCGGCCGCTCCCATCGCCTCCCGGCCGCGTTTGGGGTGTGCGGTGTACCAGGTCAGCCGGTCGGTGCAGGCGACATGCGCCCAGTGGAGTGCGGCGGCGACCTGGATCCCGGATTCTTCCCCGAGCTCTTCGAGCAGGGGATGCCCCATGAAATGCGCCACGTCCGCGTCCCGGAGCAGGGTGACGGTCCGTTCGGCGAACGGTTCCAGAAGTCCGGCGGCCCGTTTGAAGCAGGTGCCCGTGAAGCCTTCGGACAGGGTGGCGCCGTGGAGGTCGGCGGCCTGGGCAGCGGTCCGGGCGCAGGGGGTGTGCTGCTGGACCTGCTGGTAGACGGCCGGGGCGTGGAGTCCGGGCCCGTATTGCGCGGGTGCTCCCGCGCCGTGGGGTGCCGGTGCGGTGGTGGTGTGCCCGCACGGGCAGCGGAGTTTGAGCATCCGGTGTTCGGTGACGACCAGGCGGGGTTCGGGCAGGTCGAAGACCTGCGACCGGGTGAAGCCGGTCGCCTTGGCCGTGTCGAAGTCCAGGGTGGTGTCGTAGCCGCCGCACACGGCGGGCCGGTGTTCGACCACGGTGTCGGGGTCGGCGACCTGGGCCAGGTTCGCGCCGGGGTGTCCGGGTTGTGCGCCGGGGCGGCGGGTTGTGGTCCCGCGTTGGGATCGGGGTGGGGGTTTGCGGTAGGGATTGTCGGAGGACGGCGGCTTGGAGGAGTTCGAACTGTCGGCTGCCAGAAGGCGTTTCAGCTCGGCGATCTCGATGTCCTGCTCGGCGATCCTGCGTTCCAGCCGTTCGATGGTGTCGGCCTGGTCGACGATCAGGCGTACGAGGTCGTCGTACGACGGACGACGCTTCGACAGGCTCACGGTCAGTCCAACGAGCTGATCATGCGCAGGTCACACCACCACATGAGTAGTTACGCAATCACGTTGCGCTACAACCAGACGGTCCCGACGGGAGGCGTTGCCCGGTTAACTTCGAAGTCCCGGAAAACCTAGGAGTTATTCTTCGACGGCTCCCTGGTTACGGGGCAACCTGTAGCCCGACTTCACTCATTTATTTGAGGAGTGACTCTCGGGAATCCCAGTTGCGGCAAATTTGGGACCTGATGGAGTCGATTCGAGAGGGGCGTTAGAAATAGAAGACATCTTCCATTCGCCATTCTCGAGATGCATCATTTCACGAACATTGAGCTGCTCTCCAGTGTCTCCGCGAGTCCCGTTGAACGTGACTAGCCAGAAATCAGGAAAATCGCTCCGCCAAGTGAATGAGACATCCTTCCAATCTTGCCCGCCGTATTTGTCGATACGTTTTTGGGCGTCACCCTCCTTGACTGTCGGACCAAGATGGGTATTTAGTTTGCTTGTATTCTTTGAATTCAAGAGAGTCACGTAATCCCTGAGGTATTTTCTCAGTGACGCATCTTGACTTTCATTGGATTCTCCACTGCATCCGGCTGAGAAAATCAGGACTGCGAAAATTGCAGCCGACAGCATTGCGCATGCCCGAAGTGGGGTGCCGAGAAAGGCGCCCCACTGCGGCTTTGAGCGAGAGTAGGTCATATACCAGGTCCGCCAGGCCCAGAACGAAGAACCAGAGGTGCGGTCGAGGAACGCTTGCATGGAGATGTCGCGAGTGTTGTTCGTGTGGTACGAAAGATACGGGGAATCGGCCGACCGGTAATTTAAACATTGCCGAATGGTCTTTCACTCCGTCGTTGTTAAAGTCTATCTGGAGCACGTCGTCTTTGCCCATATACCAGACGTTGCTGAGTGTGTAAGCCCTGCCCGTGTACGCGGTGAAGTTGAACCAGGAGCCCACGTTGATCCACGAGGAGGTTTGGCTGCTCTGGCTGTACCACCAGTTGTCCGAACCGTATGGGTTGTATCCGTCGTACGCATCGGTCCATCCTCCGTAACGGAGGGCCTGGCTGATAAAGTTTGTGCAGTCATTTGACCACGAGCGGTACCACTGGTTGTAATCCAGTGCGTAAGTGTACGCATATCATCCCATGGCGTCGTAGTTCAGCCCCGACATCGACCGGCCGGAAATGATCGCCTTGTCGTTCTGCGGTACGGCCAGCCTCGTCCCCGACGATTCGGGAACATCGGCACTACGCTCCGCCCCGACTGCGGAAACCGGTGGAAGGGTGCGGGGCGTGATCTGGTTGATGGTGCCGCCGCCATCATCCAGCGACTTGTTCTCGGAAAGCTGCCAACGGCCGTTCGAAGTTTGGTTGAATTTTACGACATGCCTGGCCTGGAAGGCCGTATCGTGCGGCTCGTCGCCACGTATTTTCTTGTAGACCAGTGAGGTCGTCTCGGTCAGGTCGAGAGTCACGCTTCGGCCGGACTTGGTGGTCTTTTCGACCGATACTTGAACGTTCGAGCTTGTGTAGGCCTCGCCGCCCGAATTCAGTCGTTGTTTGCGTTCGCTGAGCTTGGTGCGAGTCTGCTGATCGTTTTTTGCGACCCCAGAGGCGGCTTTGATTTTGGAGTTCGGAAGAACCTTTGCTGCCATCTTCTGGTCTGCACCATCAACAAGTGCATCGGTTCGTTCTGTAATTAGCTGCTTTACGGCGTCAGTCATGTCCTGAAGTTCAGCTGCGCTGGGGGCGGCCGACGCGGCTTCTACGGGGGTGGATCCCAGGAGGGCCACCCCTAGTGCCATAGTGCAAAGGACGGAAATCGATTTTGCTTTTCGCACTTGCTCTCTTTCTTCCTGCATGCCGGATACCTTGTCGGTATGATCGCTTTTTGACAGTAACTGGAGGTAAGCGATGTAGCAATAGAGTTCGTAAACTGGAGGCAATTATTCCTCTTTTGGAGATGATTCGATGCAAACATTCAGCTGGTTCACGCCGTGTGACGGTTTCGGGCGTGGGGTGACGGCTGGTGACCGGTGGTCAACGGTTGGACGCGGCGGTGGCGGTCAGGCGGGAGCGCGAGCCGCGGGTGGGAGCCAGGTGAGGCCGGTGAACGCACCGCGTAGGACGGTCCGACGGAAGGTGGCCAGGGAGCAATGATCATGAGTTAAAGTCTTTCGTGTGATGATCTTCGGGTGAAGCTAGATGAAGCTGCGGCTGCGGGGCGGCTGGCGGATGACGTGTCGATCGGCCTGTTGGCCACGGTGTTCTCCGAGGAGATGGTGGCGGCCGCGATCGATGAGGCTGGTGCCCGGGAGTGGCGTGTCCGGTCGTTGCCGGCTCGGCTGATGGTGTATCTGACCTTGTCGTTGTGGTTGTCCCCTGGTGTGGGCTATGTCCGCACCCTGCGGGGCCTGCTGGAGGGGTTGCGGTGGTCGCGGGGCGGCTGGGACGGCTATCGGGTGCCCAGTGACGGGGCGATCTCCCTGGCCCGCTACCGCCTGGGTGAGGCGCCGTTGCGGAACCTCTTCGACGAGGTCGCCGCCCCGGTCGCCGACCCGGTGCGGCAGCCGGACGCCTTTTGGCGCGGCCTGCGGTTGATGGCGGTGGACGGCGCGGTGTTCGACCTGCCGTCGAGTCCGGACAACCGGGCCGCGTTCGACACCCCGGCTGGTGGGTCCCGTCCTCAGGCCAGGATGGTGGTGCTGGCCGAATGCGGCACCCTGGCCCTGGCCGGCGCGGTGTTCGACTCCACCGGGGTGGGTGAACGCGCTCTGCTGACCCGACTGCTGGACCGCCTCAAACCCGGTCAACTCCTGCTGGCTGACCGGGGGTTCCCGTCCTATGCGCTGTACATCGCCGCCGCGGCGACCGGTGCGGATCTGCTGTGGCGGGTGTCGTCTACCTTTGCCTTGCCGGTCAAAGAACGTCTGGCGGACGGCACGTACCTGTCCGAACTGTGTGGTGACAGGCGGTCGGAGCGGGCCACGGTACGGGTGGTCGAGTACAGCGTGGCCGACGACGACGACGACGGCGTCGGTGAGGTGTTCTGTCTGGTCACCACGTTGCTGGACCCGGAGGCCGCCCCCGCTTTGGAACTGGCCCGCGTCTATGCCGAACGGTGGCGGGTGGAGGTCCTGTTCAAACTGGTCAAGGTTGACCTGCGGACCCCCGGCGGGGTGTTGCGGTCGGGGAAACCCGAAGGGGTGCGCCAGGAGTTGTGGGCGTTGTTGTGCGTCTACCAGGCGCTGCGGACGCTGATCGTGAAAGCCGCTGTCATCGCGGGTGTCGACCCCGCCAAGATCAGCTTCCCGCCCGTCCTGGATGCCGTCAAACGGTCCGTCGGGGCGGCTTTTTCCCCCTGAGCTCCTGGCCCGCGCCCTTCAGTTCCTGATAGCCGACCTACCCGGGACGCTCATCCGCGACCGGCCGCCACGCGCCGCGCCCCGCGTCACCAAACGTCCCTCGCTGAGTTACCGGACCCGTGGTCCGACCGATCCCGGCACCCGGCGCGTCACCCGCACCATCGCGCTTCATTCACTGACACCTGAACATCTCTAACTCATGGCCATTGGGGCAGGGGAAGGCTCGACCACCCGAAATCAGGTTCGGGATTCCGGCCCGGCGTAGGCCCGGCATCGGCCTGACCAGAGGTGCGGCATCGGCCTGACCGGAGGTGCGGCCACGCATGTTGTTCCTACAAGAAGACTATCGGGCTGAAGGTGTGGCAATTCGTGGCGTTCGGATTCAATAGGCGCGCCCCGCACTGAATCGGATTCCCGCTGGTGAAACTGTGGCGTATTCCACCTGGACGACAAAAATGTCGGCGATGGTCGTCTGAATTCGCCGGCACGTCCAACGCTGCAGCTGAATTTTGGGAAGGACGACGGTGAGACGTTCGATCAGTATCTTGGCGGCCGGGACTCTCGCGGCGGCCGCCATGGCCCCCGTCGCGACGGCACAGGGCGCCGACGGGGTATCCCGGCAGTGGGGCCACGGTCTCCAGCGCGCGGCCGACGGGGACGACGCCGACGGCACCGGCGTCCTGCGCAGCCGGACCATCACGGTGGACCCGGGCTCGTTCGCCGCACTGTGCACACCGGCGGACGGTGCCGCGGACGTACGCGAGGTCAAACTGTTCGACGACGTGACGGTGTCGGCGACCGCCGAGGTGGTGCGCGTCAACGGGATCGGCGTCCTGGAGTGGTCGGGCAGTGTGACCGACGTCGAGGACACGGCGGTCAGTTTCGCGGTCACCGGGGCTTGCGGTGGCGGCGGGAAGTCGCTCGCGGGCCTGATCCAGCTGGGCGAGCTGTGGTATCGCCTGACCCCGGTGAGCGCGACCACCTCGCTGGTCGAGGAACTGGAGTCCGGCGGGATGCCCGAGGCCGAGGCGGACGAGCAGCCCGGTGACGGCGATTCCGCGGCGCTGCCGCGGACGTCCCGCCCCGCACTCCCCGACACACCTGACGCTCCCCGGGCGGCCGCCGACAATCCCGCGGCGAGCACCATCGACCTGGTTCTGGGCTACACCCCCGCCGTCGTCGCCAAGCTAGGTTCCAAGGCCAATGTGGAGACCCGGCTTTCCGCCGCTGTGAACGCCGGCAACAAGGCGTACCGGGACAGTGGGGTGCCGGTCCAGGTCAACCTGGTTGCCACCCTGGAGTTGACCGGGTGGAAGTCGTCGGACGCGATCAAAGACATCGCGGGCAAACTGAACGACAGGAACGACGCGGAGATGGCCCCACTGCGTGCCCTGCGTGAGGAGAAGAAGGCCGACCTCGCGCACGTGGTCACCCAGTTCGACCCGCCGCAGGGCGTTACCTTCTCCGCCGGTGTGGGCAACTACGTCGACAACCCGCAGGCGTCGGTCACGTCCCACGCGTCTGAGGGTTTCAACGCGCTGATTTTCCTGGACGGCACCCTGGCCCACGAGATCGGCCACAACCTGGGTCTGACCCACGACTACGTCACCGAGCCGGACGCGCCCGCGAACAACAACAACGATTTCCCGGACAACCGCGGCTACGTCCCGCCGTCCAAGAAGTGGCACGACATCATGGCCTACGGGTCGGCCTGCAACAACTGCGCCAAGCTCATGCAGTACTCCTCTCCGGACCGCACCTACAACGGCGAGGCCATGGGCGTCCGCCTGGGCCAGCCCAAGCCCGCCGACACCACGCGCGTGCTGAAGCTGACCGCGCCTGAGGTAGCCAAGTACCGCATCGCGGCCGCGCCGCCGGTCCGCTACTCCCTGGCCACGGCGGGCGAACCGGCCGCGGGCGGCACCGTCGACCGGAGCGCTCCCGGTGAGCAGGACGCGGGCACCAAGGTCACCGTCACCGCGCAACCCGCCTCCGGCTACCGCCTCGCGGGCTGGACCGTGGACGGCGTCGACGCGGGGAAGACCAACCCGCTGCAGCTGACGATGGCCAAGAACCGTACGGCCACGGCCCGCTTCGAGGTCGCGCCGCCGGTCAACGTCACCGTCACCGCGACGGCCGATCCCGCCAGCGGCGGCGACGTCGAGGTCGTCCCGGCCGGGACCAGTTTCCGCGAGGGCACCAGGGTCGTGGCGACCGCGACCCCCCGCCCCGGCTTCGACTTCGTCCGCTGGGAGGACAAGGGCCGCGCCCTGAGCACCTTGCCGCGTCTGGAGCTGACCGTCGGCGTGGACCACGCCTTGGTGGCCAGGTTCGCGCCCGAGCGGTTCGCGCTCAGCGTGACCGCGCAGGACGGTCACGGCACCGTCACCCCCTCCGAGGCCGGACCGCACGCCGCAGGCCAGGGCGTCGTGGTGTCCCAGAAGCCCAAGCCCGGCTACAAGTTCAAGGGCTGGACGCTGGACGGCAAGGACGTCGGCATGGCGAGTCCGCTCACCGTGCGGATGACCGCCAGCCACGCACTGGTCGCCCGCTACGAGACGGCGTGCGCCATTGCCTCCACCGGGCCCATCGGTGACACCTGGCGCTCCCACGGCGCCGACCAGAGCGTGCTGCTGTGCCCGACCGGGGCGCAGAAGCCCACGGCGGACGGCAAGGGCAGCTACCAGTTCTTCGAGGGCGGTTCGGTCTACTACAGCCCGGAGACGGGCGCACACCCGGTGACCGGCGCTATCAGTGACGCGTGGGAGCTGACCGACTCCGAGTCCGGGCCGCTGGGCTACCCCGTGGAGGATGCCAAGGGCACCATGGACCACGGCTTCACCCAGCGGTTCAAGGGCGGCATCGTCGCCTGGAGTCCGAGTACGGGTGCGCACCCGGTGCGCCGTGGCATCCTGCGCAAGTGGAACGAGACGGGTGCGGAGCGGGGCGAACTCGGGTTCCCATTGGACGATGAGTCCCCGAGGGACGGGACCAGGCTGGTGCAGCGGTTCCAGAAGGGCACGGTCGTCTTCGACCCCGCGACCGGCGAGACCAAGGTCGGCTAGCCGGCACCCGGGGGCCGGATCTTGACGGGCCGGTGGGGTGTCCGCGGCACATGCCGCGGACACCCCACCGGCCCGCACTCTTTGTCAGGCCCGGTCGCCACGGCGTCTGCGGGCGATGGTGATCTGCGCGACCGCCGCAAGGCCCATGAGCGTCGAGCCGGCCGCGAGAAGCAGTAGGCGGTCCGACTCTGCGGCCCCGCCGCCACCGGCGCGGACGCCGTTGCGCGGATGCTGGCCCTTGGTCTTGTGTGGCGCCGTACCGGGCTTGTCCGGCTTGGCGCCCGGGGGGACGCCGTGGCCCGGTTTACCCGCGGGTTCACCCGGACTACCGGGCGTCTGCGGCGTGGTTTTGGTGGGCTGCCCGGGCTCGGCGGGCTTCACGGGCTCAGCCGGCTTGACCGGGTTCGCCGGTGGGGCGGCCGCGACCGAGGCGACCACCCGCACGGTGCCGGTGGCGGTATCGCCGCTGGTGCACGTCACCTTCACCGTGTAGGTCCCGGGGGCGGTTCCGGCGGGAAGGGTGAAACTTCCCGTCTGGGCTTTCTTGTTGCGCGTCGGCCGGGTGGTGAAGGTGCCCCCCGACGAGACGGTGCCCGCCGCTGCGGTTTCGGTCTCCCCGCACGCGGCGGTGTTGACCGCGACGCGCTCGTCGTCCACGTTGGCCACCACACGGGGTGTGACGTTGAGGGGTGAGTCGGCGGCGACCGCCATGGACGACGTGCCGAGGGCGGCCCCCGTCAGCACTGTGACCGCGAGGGTGCGCGCGACCCGCATTCCGTACCTCCGAAGCGTCCGGACGCCTCCAGCAGGTGTCCTTCCGCTCCAGCAGAACGTGAGCGCGGCCGCCCCGCACCTCGGCCCGACGGGTCCGGTTGCGCCGAGTGGGCGCTACAAAACAGCAGATGAGCGTATGACTACTGCGTCAGTGAGTCCGGGGTGTATTCGCGGTTCACTCGTGCGAGTGACGCCCATCGGGTTGGGGACTCGCCCGATAACGGTGTTGGTGCGACTTCTCTGTGCAGTCGCCTGTTGGCACAAGGTTGCCGCTATGTCGTTCGTCAAAAAGCAGTAGACCGTTCTGAGGTGGTTTTGTCCTTGGCGGTTTCATGCGGCTGCCGTGGCACAGACGGGCATGCGGGATTTGTGTGCCGTCGCGGAGCATGGCGGACAGGGTGCTGATGCGTTGGCGGCCGAGGCGGAGCAGGTTCTGGTCACGGGAGGTGCGAAGTTCTCCGGCATTCCCGGCATCACCTGTCCGGTGGAGACGATCCGCTGATCCGGTCTTCCACCGGTAGGCCTTCTCGGCGGTGTCGGTTGATGTGCTCCACAACCGTGCACAACACGACGGAGGCCCACCCCGTCGGGGTGGGCCTCCGTTGCTTTTCCTTCAGATTCCGTACGGTGCTTCAGGTCCCGTACGGCCTACTCACTTGCCCGACGGCGGGTGGGGCTTCTTCGAAGCCGTGCCATCACCTTCCGAGGTCTTGCCCGCTGTCTTGCCGGACCGGAACTCGTCGGCCGGCTTCCGTGTCTTGACCTCGTCGGCGACGACGCCTTCGGGGGCGATCACCGGGACGGACTGCGTGAGGTCACTTGCGTCGACCTTCTCCACCGAGGGGGTGCCGGGCTTGGTGACCATGCCCAGGTCACGTTCGACTGTGGCGTCCTTGGTCGAGCCGACCCGGCTCGGGAAGGCGGGCGCCAGGTCGGGCTCGTCGGTCAGCCACTCGGGGTCGGTGTTGCGCCGACGCCACCAGTGCCAGCCGGCCGCGGCTCCACCCAGGACGGCGGTGACTGCCAGGAACCTGCGGCGCCGCCGTACCCGTACCTTCTTCTTGGCCAGTTTGTTGATCTCCTGGGCGGTCACTTCGCCGCGCAGCGCGTGCATCGTGGCCTCGGTGCGCAGCCGGGCCTCGTTGCGTACGGGAGCGGTGGAGGTCCGGGCCACCTCGACGGCGTGCTGCACCCGCGGGGTGACGTCGCGGTCGATGCGGTGGCGGGCAGAGTCGACCGCGTGTTCGACACGGGGAGCCATCGCGTCCCGGGCCTGCTCAAGTGCGGGGACCACCCGTTCGCGGGTGACCACGACAGCCCGGTCGCGTGCGGTGCCCAGCACCGGGGCGACCCGGTGCCCGGCTTCCACACCCTTGTCCTTGGCCAGGGCCAGGGCGTGTTCGAGTTTCGGGCCCATCCGATCGCGGGTCTCAGCTGCGTAGTGGACCGTTACGTCACGGGCGTGCGTGGCGTGCGGGGCCAGGCGGGTCATCGTCTTGCCGGTCGCTTCGCGCACCGTGTCCTTGCGGCTCACGTCAACCTCCTCCTCGGCGAGTACTGAGCTGTTCCTTGTGCCTTTGAGTGCTGTCGGGCTGGTGTCCGCCCCACGCTCTGTGACGGGCCGACGCCCGGCAGTGTGGTGACAACCCGAAGACATTCGCTATGTGTTCCCGTGGGTCCGGGCTTCATGCGCCACTGACCCGGATGATCTGACTGTGCGGCGGGAGCGGCCGAAAAGGTCGAAGCGGACGCGCTTGTCCGGTCGCCTGGGTGCCTGGACGCCGTGCGTGCGAGGATTCTCGTTTGTGTGTGGCATCCGGCCGGCGGCACTGCCGTCGGGTTTTTGCCGCCGCGACGACCGTGAATTCTGTTCGGAAGGTTTTCCTGTGGCCCAGGACCTGTACGCGACCCTCAAGACCAACCAGGGCGACATCAAGCTCCGGTTGCTCCCGAACCACGCGCCCAAGACGGTGGCCAACTTCGTCGAGCTGGCGGAGGGCACCCGTGACTGGGTCGACCCCCGCGACGGTGAGAAGAAGAGCAAGACGCCGATGTACGACGGAACGATCTTCCACCGGGTGATCTCCGGGTTCATGCTGCAGGGCGGCGACCCGGCCGGCACCGGGCGTGGCGGCCCGGGTTACAAGTTCGCTGACGAGTTCCACCCCGACCTGCAGTTCGCCAAGCCGTATCTCCTGGCGATGGCGAACGCCGGTCCTGGCACCAACGGCTCGCAGTTCTTCATCACGGTGAAGCCCACCCCGCACCTCAACCGCAAGCACACCATCTTCGGCGAGGTCGTTGACGAGGCCAGCCGCAAGGTCGTCGACGCGATCGAGGGCGTTGCCACCGGCGCGATGGACCGTCCGAAGTCGGACGTGGTCATCGAGTCGGTCGAGATCGAGCGCGTGGGCTGAAAGTTCTCATGGTGTTCCGCATACCCGGTCGGGTGAGCAGTCGGGAACGACAGTCTTGATCATTCCGTTGGTCGTCCTGTGACGACTTCGTACAACGGACCAGAAGACGCGTCGGCCGACCCCCGTGGGGGACCGGCCGCCGCGCCGGTCTGCTACCGCCACCCGGGCCGTGCGGCCAACGTCCGCTGCGTGCGCTGTGACAAGCGGATCTGCAGTGAGTGCATGGTGAGTGCGTCGGTGGGTTTCCAGTGCCCCGACTGCGTAAACGAAGGACGTCGTACGGTTCGCCAGGCGCGGACGGTGGCCGGTGGCACGGCGCGGGACCCGGCGGTGGTGGGCCTGGTCACCAAGGTGCTCATCGGCCTCAACTTCGGCGTCTTCGCGCTGGTCTACATCGTCGGTGACGTCGTGATCGACCGGCTGATGCTGGTGGGCGGCCCGGTCCTGAGCCCCCGCCTCGGCGAGATCATCGGGGTCGCGGACGGTGAGTGGTACCGCCTGCTCACCGCGATGTTCCTGCATGAGCAGCCGCTCCACATCCTGATGAACATGTGGGCGCTGTGGGCGCTGGGGCCGACGCTGGAGTACGCCCTGGGTCGCCTCCGGTTCACCGCGCTGTACCTCGTGTCGGGCCTCGCCGGCAGTGCGCTCTCCTACTTCATCGCCGCGCCGAACCAGGGATCGCTGGGTGCCTCCGGGGCCATCTTCGGCCTGTTCGGCGCGATCATCGTGCTCGAACGGAAACAGAAGTTCGACCTGCGCCCGATGTTGGCGCTCCTGGCAGTGAACCTGGTCTTCACCTTCACGGTCAGCAACATCGACTGGCGGGCCCACGTCGGTGGCCTGGTCGCAGGCACGCTGCTCGCTCTGGGGCTGATGTACGCGCCCAAGCAGCACCGCGACGTGGTTCAGGCGGCGGCGGTGGCGTCGGTTCTCGCGGTGGTGGTGGTTCTGGTCCTCGTGCGGACGGCGCAGCTCAGCTGAGCCTGCGGGCGGCCCGACCGTGACCCCGCGGGGTCCTCGGTCGTTGAGTCCTATGAAAGTTGTCCACAGGCTTGTGGTCGGTTATCCCCACTGTGGATAACTCTGTGGACAATCATGTGGGCTGATGATTCGGAAGTCAGTCCGGTGCAGGTCAGAGGGCTAAGCGAGTGTGGAACCGACGGCGGAGCCGATGCGGCGTGCTCCCCCGTCAACGGCAGTGGTCTGCTGGTGGGACGTGCGAAGGCCGGGGTCTGTGATCAAGACCCCGGCCACCGGGAAGACTGTCGGGAACAGCACCCGAGGAACAGCGACTTGAAGAACGGCGCAGCGATGGCTGCGTTACTTCCACTGCGTGGAGACGGCGAACCCACCCGCGATGAAGCCGAAGCCCACCAGGATGTTCCAGTTGTTCCACGCCTCGACCGGGAAGTCGCCGCCGGTCACGTAGAAGGTGACGATCCACAGCAGGCCGATGAGGAACAGGGTCACCATGAGTGGCGCGACCCAACGCTGTGAATCCAGCCTGACCGAGATCTTCTTGGCCGGGGGCGGCGTGAAGTCGGTTTGCTTGCGGGTGCGGGACTTGGGCACGGGGAGCTCCTGCTTGTCGAAGCAGTCCTGGCGCTTGCACGAGATGTCTGCATTTGCGTTCGGCTGCGACACGACCTGTGGACGTGTCGGCTAGCGTAGTGGCTTACATGTCGTGAAGGAGGACGCGGGACGTGCGAATGTCCGAGGTGGGAGCCCCACGCTCGTCCTGGCGTGCGATCGTACCCCGGTTGTTGACCGTTCTGGTGTTCGCCATGGCGGGTCTTCTCTTCTGGATCAGCGCCGACACGTCGCACGGCAAGAGCCTGCGCAGTGACAGTTCGCTCCTGGAGATGTCCGACCTGGTGCGTAAGCAGGGCCAGCGCAACGGTGCCGACGAGCGCGATCTGGCCCGGCTGCGCGGCGAGGTCGACCAACTGACCCGGGAGCAGGCCGTGGACCCGGCCACCCAGGCGAAGATCGACGCGCTGCAGAATCCGTCCGGGCTCAGCCCGGTGACCGGACCCGGCGTGTCGGTCACCCTGACGGACGCGCCGCCGGACGCGGTGTCGAAGATCCCCGGTGTCCGGCCGCCGAACCCCGACGACCTGGTCGTCCACCAGCAGGACATCCAGGGTGTCGTCAACGCGCTGTGGTCCGGTGGCGCCAAGGGCATCCAGATCATGGACCAACGGATCATCGCCACCAGCGCGGTCCGCTGCGTGGGCAACACGCTGATCCTGCACGGCCGGGTCTACTCCCCGCCGTACGTCATCACCGCGGTCGGTGACCCTGACAGGTTGCGCAAAGTCCTGGACACCGACGAGGCGATCTCCGACTATCTCCAGTACGTGGACGCGTACGGGCTTGGGTGGAAGGTGGACGACCGCAGAAAGGCCGACCTTCCCGCCTACACCGGCCTGCTGGGCCTGCAGTATGCGAAGGTGCCTTCTTGATCACGATGTTGGTTGTGCCTGCCACGGCGCAGAGGGGATTGTAGACAGCGCATGCGTACCGCGATCCGCGGCCTGGGTGAAATCTTCATCACCCTGGGCGTAGCCATCCTGCTGTTCGTCGTTTACCAGCTGTACTGGACCGGCGTTCTGGCGGACCGGGCCAACGCTGAGGCGCTGGACAAGCTCAGGGCGCAGAAGAAGGTTGCCGCGCCCGTCGCCCCGCCGGCCCCGGGCAAGCCCGTGGAACCCGTCAAACCGCCGCCCTACACGCAGGGTGAGCCCGTCGCGTCCATGTACATCCCACGCCTCGGCGCGGACTGGCACAAGGTGATCATCGCGGGCTCGTCGCCGTCGATGAAGGAAGACCTCAAGAAGGGCCTGGGCGCCTACCAGGGCGGTGCGCAGGCCGGTCAGGACGGCAACTTCTCCATCGCCGGCCACCGCAAGACCTACGGCGACCCCTTCATCGACTTCCCTGACCTGAGGGTCGGTGACAAGGTGATCGTCGAGGACGCGTACAACTTCTACATCTACACCCTTGACCGGCCACAGGTGATGGGCGACAAGGACAAGGCCGTGTACCTGACCCTGCCGGAGGACGTGCATGTCGTCGACACGGTGCCGGAGAAGGGGTACGGCACGACTCCGGGCAAGTACATCACTTTGACCACGTGCGACCCGGAGTGGGGGAGCAGCCACCGGCTCATCGCGTGGGGTCACCTGGAGCAGGTGCTGCCGAACACGGGTCAGAAGCCCGACGTCCTCAAGGGGTGAGCGGGCGGGTGCGGATACTCAGGTCGACGAGGTCGGAAGGGTTTTGATGTACGGCTGGATCTGGCGTCATCTGCCGGGCAACGTATGGGTGAAAATGCTGATTTCACTCCTGCTCGCGATGGCGGTCGTCTACATCTTGTTCATGTGGGTCTTCCCGTGGGCCGAGCCGCTGCTGCCCTTCGGTGACGTGACCGTCGACAGCGACAACGGCACGACGATGAACACCCCGGTACCCTCTGACGCGGGGACGGGGCTGCCGGGATGAGCGCGCGCATCCTGGTCGTCGACAACTACGACAGCTTCGTCTTCAACCTGGTCCAGTACCTCTACCAACTGGGCGCCACGTGTGATGTCCGGCGCAACGACGCACTCACCGCCGAGGACGCCCAGGGGTACGACGGAGTGCTCCTCTCCCCGGGGCCGGGCACTCCGGAAGCAGCCGGGGTGTGCCTCGACATGATCCGGGCCAGCGACGGCACGGTCCCTGTGTTCGGCGTCTGCCTGGGTATGCAGGCGATCGCCACCGTGTTCGGGGCTACCGTCGGCCGCGCACCGGAACTGCTGCACGGTAAAACGAGTCTGGTATCCCATGAGGGGGCGGGGGTCTTCGCGGGCCTGCCGTCGCCGTTCACTGCAACGCGCTACCACTCGCTCGCGGTGGACCCGGAGACCGTTCCGGACGAATTGGAGGTGACCGGATGGACCGCGAGCGGCGTCATCATGGGGCTGCGCCACCGCGACCTGCCGGTCGAAGGCGTGCAGTTCCACCCCGAGTCGGTGCTGAGCGAGCACGGACACCGGATGCTGGCGAACTGGCTGGTGACCTGCGGGGACAAGGACGCGGTGACACGATCGTTGGGTCTGGCGCCCGTGGTGGGACGGACCGGCCTTCCCCTGATGTCACAGCCCCCGACTCCATAGCCGTGGGCGGCCGGGCCGCCCGCCGCAGGGCCGCCAAGCCGTCCCTGGGCGCCCGGACGATCACCGGTACAGCCAGGTTCGTCGGCGAGAGCGCGATGACGCTGGGCGTCATCCTGGTGCTGTTCGTGGTCTACCAGATGTGGTGGACCAACGAGGCGGCCAAGGCGAACGCCCAGCAGAACGTGGAAAGCCTGGAGGACGAGTTCAAGGACGGGGCCCCGGCGGGCGACCCGAGGAACCCCGGGACCTTCAACGCGGGCTCCGGGTTCGCGCTCATCCACATACCCAAGCTGAACGTGAAGGCCCCGATCGCGGAGAGCGTCGACAAGGTCAAGGTGCTCGACAAGGGCTGGGTGGGGCACTACACCGACCCGAAGACCGCGATGCCGTGGGACACACAGGGCAACTTCGCCATCGCCGGGCACCGAAGGCTGCACGGCGAGCCCTTCCGGTACATCAACAAGCTGGTGGCCGGCGACGAGGTCGTGGTCGAGACGGCGGGCGTGTATTACACGTACATCGTCGATTCGACGCTGCCGGAGACCTCGCCCGGCAACATCGGCGTGCTAGCCCCCATCCCCAAGGGCGGCCCGTACACCAAGCAGGGGCGCTACCTCACGCTGACGACCTGTACGCCGGAGAACGGCTCGACCTACCGGCTGATCGTGTGGGGTCACCTGCAGGAGGAACGGCTGCGCAAGGACGGGAAACCGGACGCGCTGCTCAAGGAAAAGTGACAGGCGACGTGCCTCTGTCGGCGAACCCTTGTCTGTGTCAAGCTGACCCGTCATGAGCGTATTGCGCAAAGGGATCCGCGGAGCCGCAGAGATCGCGGTCACTCTCGGGCTCGTCGGGCTGCTCCTGTGTGTCCACCAACTGTGGTGGACCAACTTCGAGGCTGAGGCACGCGCCCAGGACGAAGTCTCCGAGCTGCGGCAGGCCTGGGGCTCGCCCAAGCCCGGTCCCGCCGAACCTGGTGCTGTGGCCTCCCCGGGCCCTGAGTCCACCGACACACCGCCGTACCTGGCCGACGAGGACGCTGGCCCGGCGGACGTCGGACTCGACGGGCAGAAGGACGGCACGAAGGTTCAGGGTTCCGGCGGCACCATCCGCGGCAACGTCTTCGCGGTGATCCACATCCCGCGGCTCGGGAAGAGCTTCGAGAAGCCGATCGTCGAGGGCACCAGCCTGAAGTCGCTCGCGCAAGGTGTCGGGCACTACACCTACGAGCCGTACGCCGGTGCCGGGCAGGTCGGGAACTTCGGTCTGGCGGGGCACCGCAACGGGCACGGGGAACCGTTCCGCTACCTGAACAAGCTCCGGGCGGGCGACGCCGTGGTCGTGGAGACGAAGGACGCCTGGTACACGTACAGGATCCTCAAGGGCCCCTACATCACCAAGCCCAGCGAAGGGGACGTGCTGGCCCCCGTGCCGCCGCAGTTGGACGGCCAGGGCGGGCAACGGCTGATCACACTGACCACCTGTGATCCGGAGTTCACCTCGAAGAACCGGCTGGTCTACTGGGGCAGCCTGGCCGCCACCGACGGCAAGAAGGCGGGGTTCCAGCCGCCCGCGCTGCGCGGCTGACTTTCCGCACGACGTCGTCCGTACGAGAATTCCGTACGCTGAAAAAATCAAGGTGGCCCGCATCCGGAAGTCGGCTGCGGGCCACCTTGGTATTCCTCAGTTCAGGTGGTTCTGGTCACCAGGGCCATTTGATATCGGTGCTGTTGCTGGTGCCCCCGTGGTTGCCCCGGATGACGCCGCCGCGGGTGCTGCTGGGCGTGGTGCTCGGCGGATTGGATGTGCTGGGGCCGCCGGTGTTCCCGCTGACCAGGCCGCCGAGGGGATCGGCGGTGTTCGAGGGCGGGGGGGACGTGGCGGGCGCCGGACCGGTGGAGACGGTGATGGTGACGGTGGTGCCCTTCGCGTACTCGCCACCCGGCAGCGGGCTCTGGGAGACCACGAGGTCCTTGGGCACGGTCTCGTTCGCCGCACTCGCATTGCCGACCTTGAACCCGGCGGCCTTGAGCGTGTCGGTGGCCTCCTGCTTGGTCATGCCGACCACCGACGGTGCCTGGATGGTCGTCTTGCCGCTGTTGACCTGGAGCTTGACCGTGGCGCCCTTTTCGACGTCGGTGCCTTCGGCCGGGTCGACCTTGCAGACCGTGTCCAAGTCGCACTTGTAGTTGGGGCTGCGGTCCGACACCGCGACCAGGCCGGCGTCCGTGATCGCCTTCTTGGCTTCGTCTTCCTTCTTGCCGGTGAGGCCGGACGGCACCTTCACCTTCGCCGGGCCGTCGGAGAACGTCACCGTGACGGTGCTGTTCTTCTTGACCTCGGACAGGGCCGCCGGATCGGACTTGCAGACCGTGTCCTTGGGCTGGTCGCAGTTCTCGTTCTTGGCGGCCTTGGCGTACTTCAGGTGGATGTTGTCCAGGGCTGTCTGCGCACCGGCCTCGGTGAGCCCGACCAGCGACGGGACCTTGGCCTTGTCGTCCCCACCGCCGTTCAGGAACTGCTGGCCCAGGAAGATCGCGCCGACCAGC
Organism: Kitasatospora sp. UYEF31; assembly: GCF_057291755.1. Lineage (NCBI taxonomy): Bacteria > Bacillati > Actinomycetota > Actinomycetes > Kitasatosporales > Streptomycetaceae > Kitasatospora > Kitasatospora sp. UYEF31. Next base: position 40,315 of record NZ_JBXAWK010000026.1, on the reverse strand, counting down.
ACCGCGACGCACGCCACCCCGAGCAGGATCCACGACCCCGTACGGCGCCTCGGCGGGTCGTCGTAGTAATCGTCGTCGTCCAGTTGGTACTGGCCGTTGTTCGGGCCGTTGGGATGCCCGCCGTTGCCGGCGGGTGTCGGCGGGAGGTGCTGCGTGGCCGAGTCGTCGCCGTAGCCGCCCGCCATCATCCCGCCGACCGGAGCCGCCACCGGCTGGCCGCTGAGGGCCCGCTCGATGTCCGCACGCATGTCATCAGCGGTCTGGTAACGGTCGTCGGGGCTCTTGGCCAGCGACTTCAGCACGATCGCGTCGATCGCCGGAGGGACCTCCGGGTCGTACGCGCTCGGCGGCAGCGCCTGCTCCCGCACGTGCTGGTAGGCCACCGCGACCGGCGAGTCGCCGACGAACGGCGGACGCTCGGTCAGCAGCTCGTACAGCAGGCAGCCGGCCGAGTACAGGTCGCTGCGGGCGTCCACGGTCTCGCCGCGGGCCTGCTCGGGCGAGAGGTACTGCGCCGTGCCGATCACCGCGGCGGTCTGGGTCATGGTCATGCCGACGTCACCCATCGCGCGGGCGATGCCGAAGTCCATGACCTTGACCGTGCCCTGCCGCGTCAGCATGACGTTGGCGGGCTTGATGTCGCGGTGGATGATGCCGTTGCGGTGGCTGTACTCCAGTGCCTGCAGCACGCCCGCGGTCATCTCCAGGGAACGCTCCGGCAGGAGCCTGCGCCCGGAGTGCAGCAGTTCGCGCAGCGTCGACCCGTCGACGTACTCCATCACGATGTACGGATTTGTGATGCCGTCGATGTAGTCCTCGCCGGTGTCGTACACCGCGACGATCGCCGGGTGGTTCAGCGAGGCGGCCGACTGGGCCTCCCGGCGGAACCGGGCCTGGAACGTGGGGTCGCGGGCGAGATCGGCGCGCAGTGTCTTGACTGCCACGGCCCGTCCGAGGCGGATGTCGCGGCCTAGATAGACCTCGGCCATTCCGCCACGGCCTAGGACCGCGCCGATCTCGTACCGGTCGCCGAGACGACGCGGCTCGTCCATATGTGCAGCCCTTTCCCTTACCGGTCCACGGCCTTCGGCCCCAGTAGGGAAGCACGGCGGCCGGCCGGGGAGACCATGCTCACCCGGCACGTTCTCCGACACGGTACCGGGAGCCTGTGGCGCCCGGTTGTCACGAAGTGATGAAGTCCCCTAAGGGGCCTACGAGTGTCCGGTGCTCACTGAGGCCACTCCGGTCTGTAGATCATTGTGTGGGTCATTTGCCGAGCACCGCCTGCATGACAGCCTTGGCCGTCGGCGCGGCGAGGCTGCTGCCGCTGATCTCGCTGACTTTGGCGTCACTGCCGGAGACGACCACGGCCACGGCGACCTTCTTGCCGTTCGCCTCGCCGTAGGAGACGAACCAGGCGTACGGCGTGCCGTCGTTCTTGGTGCCGTTCTCAGCGGTGCCCGTCTTGCCGCCGACCCGTACGCCGTCGATCTGGGCTTTCTGGCCGGTGCCGTTCTTGACAACACCTTCCATCATCTTCTGCAACTGCGAGGCGACCTCGGAAGTGACCGGCTGGCTGATCTGCTCGGGGCTGGTCTTCGAGATGGTGCCGAGGTTCTGGTTGCGCAGCTCGTCGATCAGGTAGGGCTTCATCAGCTTGCCGTCGTTGGCGATGGCCGAGACGACCATGGCCATCTCCATCGGCGTCGAGGCGACCGAGAACTGGCCGATCGACGACTGCATGGTCTGTGCGGGGTTCAGACCCAGCGGGAAGATACTCGGCTCCACCCGGGTCGGGATGAACAGTGAGTTCTTCTGGTCCAGCGGCTTGCCGAAGTTGTTGAAGCCGAACTTCTCCGCCTGCTTCTGGACGGCGTCGGCGCCCAGGTCGGCGCCGATGCCGGCGAAGGTTGCGTTGCAGGACTGCTCAAGGGCGACCTGCAGGGTCGCCTTGGTGCAGATGCCCTCGTGCTCCCTGTTGCCGAGGTCGCTGTTGGTCTGCGGCAGCTGGATCGGCGAGTCGAACGGCGTGGCCTCGTCCGGCTTGTACTTCCCGCTGCTCAGCGCCGCGGCCGCGGTCACCAGCTTGAACGTCGAACCCGGTGCGTAGATCTGCCGGATCGGCCGGTTCAGCAACGGTTCGGCGGGATCCTTCTGCAGGGCGGAAAGCGTGTTGCCGACCTTCGGGTCGTGCGACGAGAGGTCGTTCGCTTCGTACGACGGTGTGCTGACCATCGCCAGGATCTTGCCGGTTGTCGGATCGATGGCCACCGCGGCGCCGGTCTTGCCCTGGAGGCCCTTGAACGCGGCCTCCTGCGCCTTGGAGTTGATCGTCAGCGCCACGTTGCCGCCGCGCTTGTCCTTGCCGGTGATGGTGTCGAGGGCCCGGCGGACGAACAGCCGGCTGTCGTCACCGGTGAGGATGCTGTCCTCGGTGCCTTCGAGCAACTGGTTCGCGAAGTACGGCGAGGAGTAGCCGATGACCGGGGCGTACAGCGGACCGTTGACGTAAGTCCGCTGGTAGACATAGCGCTTGCCGTTGGTCTTGACCTCGCCGGTGATCGGCTTGTTCTCGACCAGGAAGTCACCGCGGGGATGCGAGTAGATCTCGAACACCGCCCGTTTGTTCTTCGCGTGGTGTGCGTATTCGTCCGCTTTGACGACCTGGACGTAGTTGACGCGGATCATCAGTGCGGCGATGAGCACCAGGCAGAAGACCGCGACGCGGCGCAGTGGTTTGTTCATGGCTTACCCACCTCCTCAGCTGTTCCTCTGGTCGGACCCGTGGGACGGTCCGAACGGGTCGTCGGGGGACTGCGGCGCACCCGGTGGCGGCCCGGGGGGCCGTGGCGGGGGACCGGAACGGTTCAGTGGCGGGGACATCCTGGTCTCGTCTTCGGTTCCGGCCGGCGGCGCGGAACCGCCTCCGGGGGTGTCCGGCGGACCTCCGGCAGAGCTGTCGCGGTTGGCCGGACCGGTCGCCGGAGTCATCGAAGTCTCCGCGTCCGGGTCGTTCACCGGCTCGGTGCCGCCGTCGACCGGGGTGACGCCCTGCGCCGGAGTGCTCGGCGGAGCGGAGGCGTGACGGCGTCCGCCGCGCGAGTTCTGCACAGCGGCGACCTGGCCGCGCTCCACCGGGGGCGCGGGCCGGCGGGCGGTGTGGCTGACCACGATCAGCAGTGCCACCACAACCCAGTTGGTGATGACCGACGAACCGCCCTGTGCCAGGAACGGCATCGTCATACCGGTCAGCGGGATCAGGCCGACGACACCGCCGGCGACCACGAAGATCTGCAGACCGAGGGTGACCGAGAGGCCGGCCGCGAGGAGCTTGCCGAACGGGTCACGGGCGGCCAACGCGGTACGGAAACCCCGCTCGACGAGGAGCGCGTACACGACGAATATCGCCATGAGCCCGGCCAGACCCAGTTCCTCGCCGAACGAGGAGAGGATGAAGTCGCTCTTGACCGCGAACTGGACCTCGGTGCCCGCGTAGCCCTGGCCCCAGCCGGTGCCGAGGATGCCGCCGCTGCCGAGACCGAACAGCGACTGCGCGATCTGCTCCGTCTGCACGGCACCGGGCGGCGGCTTGTAGCTCGGGTCGTAGACCTGGAAGGGGCTCAGCCACGCGTCGACACGGGTCTTGACGTGGGTCAGGAAGGAGCCGACCGCGAACGCGCCGGCCGACGCCATCGCCAGGCCCATCAGCAGCCAGCTGGTGCGCTCGGTGGCGATGTACAGCATCACGATGAACAGGCCGAAGAACAGCAGCGAGGTTCCGAGGTCCTTCTCGAAGACCAGGATGAGCATGCTGAGCAGCCAGACCACCAGGACCGGGCCCATGTCCCGGCCGCGGGGGAAGTACAGGCCCATCACCTTGCGGCTGGCCAGCGCGAGCGCGTCCCGCTTCACCATCAGGTAGCCGGAGAAGAAGACCACCAGCACGATTTTGGTGAACTCACCGGGCTGGACGGAGAACGGGCCCGCCTTGATCCAGATGCGTGCGCCGTAAACCGCGGGGAACGGCAGCGGCGAGACCAGCAGCACCAGGGCCAGGGCCAGCGAGATGTAGGTGTATCGCTGCAGGATCCGGTGGTCCTTCAGGAACACCACCACGCCGATGAACAGGACTACGCCTATCGCGGTCCACATCAACTGCTGTGGCGCGGCCGAGAAGGCGAAGAATTCGTTCCGCTTCTTGCTGTACTCCGTCGGCTCCTTGTCGAGCCGGAAGATCATGACCAGGCCCATTCCGTTCAGGAATGTGGCCAGCGGCAGTAGCAGCGGATCGGCGTACGGTGCGAACTTCCGCACCACCAGATGTCCGATCCCGGCCATCAATCCCAGACCCAGTCCGTACGAGACCAGTCCGGCAGGAAGGGAACCATCCCCGGCCAGGCCGACGTTCGCGTACGCCAGCACCGGAACCAGGACTGCGAAACCGAGCATCATCAGCTCGGTGTTGCGGCGGTTCGGGGTGGACTGAGGAGTGATCGTCGTGTTGCTCACGGCGTTGCTCCCCTCATCGGCCCACAGGCGGGACATCGCACTGTGGGATCAAGTTCTCTTCTTCAGACGTGAAGCCGGCGGGCGGTGGCGTCTGGGACTGGGCGGTGTTCGGTGGTGCCTGCGGCGGTGCGCTGCTGGCCGGGGTGCTGCTCGCGGACGGGTCGGCGCTGGTGCCGGCGGCGTTGCCGCGCCCGGTGGCCTTCGCACCCGGCGCCGGGCTGCCGGTGATGCGGGAGACGTTGCCTTCCGTCCCCTCGCGGTTGTTGCGGCCGACCGTCCCCGCGGTGGACGCCGGTTCGGACGCGCGCAGCGCGAACGCCCGCACATCGTCCGCCGCGGGGTCGGTGAAGAAGCTGACTGGGTTGCCGCTCGCGGCACCCGTCGTGTTGCCGACCGCGCCCGACGGGCCCGGCGCGGGCTGCTGCCCGATTGGCGCCGGCGTGCTCTGTTGCCCGGCCCGGTTGTTGTTGTCGATGACCTTCTGGCAGACGGTGGCCTGCTTCTGGAGTTTGGCGACGATGCCGCGCGCCTCCGACAGGCTGCCGGTGTCCAGGGAGCCTTCGACCGCCTTGCGGTTCCCGGCGCCGATCAGGGTCAGTTTCACGTCGTCGTACTGGTTGTACGGGCTGGACAGGCCCACGCCGAGCACAGTCGCGTCGACCCCGCGGTAGACCGCTACGTGATCCCCGTTGGCGGCGACGAAGTACTGCTGCTGCGTCCACCAATAGGACCCGCCGACACCTGCCGCGACCACAGCGCCGACCACGACCCACGGCACCGTACGACGCCACATCGGCTTCGGCTTGCGCCGCCGGGTGCCGCCGCCCTCGCCGACCAGCTGCTCCGGCGCGTACTCCTCGTCGTCGTCGAACTCCCCGCCGAAATCGCCGTACTCACCGTGCGTCAGCTCCCGGGCCCGGGAGGCCGGAGTGGTCGGCAGAGTGGCGGTCTCGTGCTGGTGGACGGGCCGGTCGTCGTCGGCGACCGCGCCGACCACCAGCGGGTTGCTGTTGACCGCGTTGCCGGCCTCGACGACGTCGGCGACGACACACGTGATGTTGTCCGGGCCGCCGCCCCGCAGAGCCAGCTGGATCAACTCCTGTACGGCGTGCGCCGGATCGGCGTACGACAGGAGAGTCTCCTGCATGGTGTCCTGGGACACCGGGCCCGACAGACCGTCGGAGCAGATCAAGTAGCGGTCGCCGAGGCGTGCCTCACGCAGTGAGACGTCCGGTTCCACCGTGCCGCGGCCGTCCAACGCCTTCATCAGCAGCGAACGCTGCGGATGATGGTCGGCTTCCTCGGCGGTGATGCGGCCTTCGTCGACCAGGCGCTGCACCCATGTGTGGTCCTGGGTGATCTGCTCCAGGCCACCGTCGCGCAGCCGGTAGGCGCGGCTGTCGCCGATGTGGACGAGGCCGAGCTTCCCGCCCGTCCACAGCATTGCGGTCAGGGTGGTACCCATGCCTTCGAGCTGCGGATCGTCGTCGATCATCACCCGCAGCCGGTCGTTGGCGCGGTCCACTGCGCGGCGGAGGTCGTCCAGGAGATCGGCGCCGGGAACGTCTTCGTCGAGGTCCACGATCGTGGACAGCACTTCGGACGACGCCACTTCACCCGCGGCGGCACCGCCCATGCCGTCGGCGACCGCGAGCAGCTGCGGTCCGGCATAGCCGGAGTCCTCGTTGCCTTCCCGGATCATCCCTTTGTGGGAGCCGGCGGCGAAGCGGAGAGAGAGGCTCATTCAGGCTACCTGCGCAGCTCGAGTGTGGTCTTGCCGACCCGGACCGGTGTCCCCAAGGGAATGGGGGTCGGCGTGGTCAGCTTGGTGCGGTCCAGGTAGGTGCCGTTGGTGGAACCGAGATCTTCCACCACCCAGCTTCCGTCCGGAGCCGGGTAGAGCCGGGCGTGCCGGCTCGACGCGTAATCGTCGTCGAGGACGATCGTCGAGTCGTGCGCACGCCCTATCGTGATCTGCTGGTCTGACAGGTTCATGGTGGTGCCGGCGAGCGTCCCTTCGGTGATCACCAGCTTGCTCGGCGTGTTGCGACCGCCGCGGCGGCCGGACCGGCCGGAGCCGCGTCCACGCCCTGACTGTGGTGGTGCCGACTGCTGGGCGGGCCCAGCGGACGCACCGCCTGCGGCGGCGGACGGGGCGGCACCACGCCGCGCCGGCCGCTGGGTGACCCGCGTGCCGAATAGGTCGCTGCGGATCACCTGAACGGCGACGATCACGAACAACCAGAGCACAGCAAGGAAGCCCAGCCGCATGACGGTGAGGGTCAGATCAGACATCCGGCGATGTCACCCCTCGGTTTGGCGGAACACGACAGTGGTACTGCCGAGCACGATTCGGGATCCGTCCCGCAGGTCGGCGCGCTGGCAGTGCTGCCCGTCGACGACGATCCCATTGGTGGAGCCCAGGTCGGTGATCGACGGTGGATTCCCGAGGCGGATCTCGGCGTGCTGCCGGGAAACGCTCGGGTCGTCGACGCGGATATCGGCCTCAGTGCTGCGGCCGAGAGTCAAAGACTGGACGGTCATCTCGTGGCGCACCCCGTTGATCTCCAACCAGGTGCGCTGCTGTGCCGCCCGGGGCGGCGGTCCGGCAGACTGCTGCCGGGACTGCTGCTGACCCTGCGGCGGAGTGTAGGGGGACGGGCCCTGGCCGCCTGGCGGCGGGCCGTAGCCGGGCGGTCCCTGTGGGGGCGGCGGAACGCCGGGGCCCTGCGGATAGCCCGGAGTCGGCCCCTGCGGCGGCTGCCCGGGGCCGTACGGACCGTACGGGCCGGGTGCCGGGTGTTGTCCCGGCTGTCCCTGCTGGCCCGGCGGTGGTCCTTGCTGCCCCGGCGGCGGATAGCCCGCTCCGGGCCCGTAACCGGGTGCTCCACCCTGCTGTGCCGACTGCATCTCGTATCCCGAGTTCGGCGTCGCATCGAACGGCGACGCGCCCTGATGGGACTGGCTGCCGGCCAGGGCCTGGCTGCGCACCCGGTACAGGCCGGTGTCCAGGTCGTCGGCCTGTTCGAAGTGCACTTCGACCGGGCCGATGAAGGAATACCGCTGTTGGGTCGCGTAGTCGGTGACCATCGACGCCAGTTCGTTGCCGAGTTGCTGGGCGTACGGGCTCAGTCGTTCGTAGTCGTGCACGCCGAGCTCGACGACGAAGTCATTGGGGACCATCGTGCGGTCCCGGTTCCAGATCGTCGCGTTGTTGTCGCACTCGCGCTTGAGCGCGCTGGCGATCTCGACGGGCTGGACATCGGACTTGAACGCCTTGGCGAAGGCACCGTTGACCAGGCCTTCGAGCCGCTGCTCGAATTTCTTGAGGACGCCCACGGTCACCTCCTTCCCTACGCGTTGTGCGGTCCGGTGCGTTGAAGTCTTCCTACAGTCTGCTCACTGATCGTATCCACGCGCGGCAGCGGGGCGACGGTTCCCCGCCGTCGCCACTGTAAGGAGTGTCGTCGCGAAGCGAGACTCCTACACCCTTGTATGCCTCTGCGGTGCGCCGTACGGTCGGCCCGTAGCGGGTTCGGTAGCCGTTCCTGTCCGTTCCTGTCCGCGACGGCGCACGGTAAGCATGCCGTAGACGGCGCGTCCGTGGGTCGTCCGGGCGGCAGTTGCGGACCGATTCCTGCCTGTGAGTGATCGTTTTGTTGCGTCAGGTGTGAACCGATGGCCGCCGGGGAACTCTTTGGAGTCCTCCATGGTCATCGTGATATGGTTCAACCACAGCGAGCGCAAGTGGCGGAATGGCAGACGCGCTGGATTCAGGTTCCAGTGTCCGAAAGGACGTGGGGGTTCAAGTCCCCCCTTGCGCACCTCGCAGAGGCTCCAGATCTTCGGATCTGGAGCCTCTTCTGCGTTCCCGGCCGGTACGTTCGGCATCGTCGTGCTTCGGCGACAGGGGAGAACGGGGTTCGGGATGACCATCGGGACTGCTGCGGAACAGACGGAACAGATAGCACAGATAGAACAGACGGAACAGACAGGACATGCGGAATGGGCCGGACAGCCGCTGGCGGGGCGGGACTTCGACGTCCCGGGATTCCGCCGACACGGTGAACTCGGCTACCGCGAAACGGGCAAGGCCCTGCGCAAACGGGTGCCGCGCGGTGCGCACGCGGCGTTCACCCCGGCCGCGGACCGGCCCGGTGTGCTCGACATGGTCGAACAGACCAACGTCGGGCGGCTCCCGGAGCTCATACCCCTGCGGATCGGCCGGATGGCCGCGACGCCGTTCGCCTTCCTGCGCGGCTCGGCGGCGCTGATGGCGGCGGACCTCGTGTCCGCGCCGACGACTGGGCTGACCACGCAGATCTGCGGCGACGCGCACGCGGCCAACTTCGGGATCTTCGGTACGGCCGAAGGCAACCTGGTGATGGACGTCAACGACTTCGACGAGACCGTCCCGGGGCCGTGGGAGTGGGACCTCAAGCGGCTGACCGCGTCGCTCATCGCGGCCGGCCGGGTCGGCGGCTCGTCCGAGGCCGAGTGCTACGACGCGGCGCACGACGCGGCGAGCTCGTACCGGCAGACCATGGCGTTCCTCGGCGGGATGCCGGTCATGGAGGCGTGGCACGCGATCGCGGACGAGTCGCTGGTATCGCACGCCGAGGCGTACGACCTGACCGGCGTGCTGAAGCAGGTCGCCAAGAAGGCCAGGCGGAACACCAGCGCGAAGGTGGCGGCCAGGTCCACGGTCATGACTGACGACGGCCGCCGGCGCTTCGTGCCCGAGCCGCCCGTACTGACATCGGTCGACGCCGTCACCGCGGCGGCGGTGGCCAACGGCCTGGCGGGCTATGTGGACTCACTGTCGGCCGAACGCCGTCCGCTGCTCTCCCGCTACGCGGTGCACGACGTGGCGTTCCGGATCGTGGGCACCGGGAGTGTGGGTCTGCGGGCGTACGTCGTGCTGCTTGAGGGGACCGGCGGGGAACCCCTGATCCTCCAGGTGAAGGAGGCCCGCCCGTCGGCGCTCGCGCCCTACCTCGGCCTGCCAGAGCACGGGCACGACGGGCGGCGGATCGTCCGCGGGCAGAAGTGGATGCAGGCAGTCGGCGACATCCTGCTCGGCTGGACCACGGTGCAGGGGCGGCACTTCACCGTCCGGCAGTTCCGCAACATGAAGGGCAGCATCGACGCGTCGCTGCTGCCGGCCTCCCAGTTGGACGACTACGCGCGGATGACCGGCGCGCTCCTCGCCCGCGCGCACGCGCACTCGGTGGACCCGGAGGTGCTGGCCGGTTACGGGGGCACGGGCGACAAGTTCGACCGGGCCTTCGCCGACTTCGCGGTGACCTACGCGAACCGGACCGAGGCCGACCACGAGGCGCTGCTCAAGGGCATCAAGTCCGGGCGGATCCCGGCGGAGACGGGGGTCTGACCGGGGTCCGCGCGGGGACTTCCGAAACGGGCACTTCGAAGCACGGGCCTTCAGATGTCGCGCCAGACGGAGCCGGCCAGGTCGCGGTAGTCACCTGGGTGCCGGTACGCACCCCGTGTTTCACCGCGGCCTCGCAGGTGCGCCGCATTGTGGTGGGGGCACCCGCGCGGAAGTCACCGGCGACGTCGGCGTTGCGGTCGAGGCCGTGCCGCATGTTCTGTTCCACTGCCCCGTGAAGCCACGTCCTGCGGGATTCGCCCGTTCCTCACGAACCCCTCAGGCCGTCGCCCTCACTACGCGACCGGACTCTGGCCGACGTGGTCTTCCCGTTGGCCGGAGGGAGACGTCTCCGGCCGACGGTACCCGCATACCGCTGTTGTTTATGTGGTTGGTCCCGGTGGTGCGGACGCTTCCTCAGGCCCCCGTCTGACGCGCGGCCTCCACTGCCTTCCGGGTGAACTCGACAAGGTACTGGCGCTGTGCGGCCTGGCCCTCCGGGGTCTCCCCGTCGGGGCCGATGAGCACCCGGGCGAGTTGCGGCATGGTCGAATGCCAGGCTGCTGCGCCCAGGAGCGTGAACAGAAGACGCGCGGCCTCGGTGCCGGGCTTGAGGCCGAGGTGTTCGGCGAACTCGGCGACCTTGGTCTGGTAGGCGGCGGCACGGCGGTCCTCGTCCGGTATGGGCTCGGTGCCGTAGTACAACCCCTCCCACAGGAGCAGGCGCAGCAGTTCCGGGCGTTCGCGGACGAAGTCGTACACCTGGCCGATGTATTCGGCCGGGTCTGCGTTCGGCGCGGTGACCGTTGCGGTCAGTTCCTGCAACGATTCGCCCAGTACGTGCTGGAAGAGCTGCTCCTTATTGCCGAAGTAGGCATAGATGCGCTCTTTGTTCACCCCCGCTCGCATGGCGATGCGGTCGACACGGGCGCCTGCGATTCCGTGCTCAGCGAATTCGGCGCGCGCTGCGTCGAGGAGTTTTGCTCTGGTTCGTGCGGTGTCCGGCGGCATGGCTGGTTTGATTCCCCCTCTAGCCAACTGCTTGATTGGTCCCTCTCGTCAGGACCGTCCCCGTTGGTCTGGACGGACCTGACCATGCCTGCCCTACCACATACGCTGGGTCGTGGTCCCGGTTCTCAATTGATCTTCTCGACACCTGAGACATGCTGTGGACGGGCAAGGTCGAATCGGATACTCCGGCAAACCAAACGGTGACGCAACGTCAGAATGCCTGATTGCCAAGGTTGTTGCAGGCTTTCCTGAAACGTTGGCTGACTCTTGGTCGAAATATACTGATATGTACGGCCTGGCAGAAGGCCGGAATGAGTACTGAACGGCGGATTGATCTCGATGCGCGATGAGCGCGATGCGCGTGACGGAAATGACACCGGCACCGGCGACAACACGGGTCACCGGACCGAAAGTGCCGGTGACAACGGTGACAACGGTGACAACGGTGACAACGGCGGCAGCGCTACCGGCGGTCTGGAACAGCAGGTCACCGAGGCCGAGACCGCGCTCCTGGACGCCGAGGTGGACTTCGCCACCCTCCAGGTGGAGTTGGACAACTTCGCACTGCTGCACCACCGGGTCCTCGGGCCGCTGTACGAGCGGCTCGACGAACTCGACGCGCTGGTCGCCGAAGCGGTGGCGGCCCGCACCGGCGACCCGGAGGACATCCGCCGGGCAGTGCAGATCCGCGCGCTGGTCGAGCCGATGCCCGACTTCGACGAGCTGATGGCGGCGGTCGGCGGGGCCGCCCCCGAGGCCGCGCCGCCATCGGAGGTGCGCCGGGTCCGGCCGGCCGAAGAGGCCAAGCGGATATACCGCGAACTCGCCCGCCGGTCCCACCCGGACCTGGTCCAGGACGAGACCGAGAAGCGCCGCCGCGACGCGTTCATCGCCCGGGTCAACGCTGCGTACGCGCGTGGTGACATCGAACAGCTCAAGGCGCTCGACGTGGAGTGGGCGGCCGGTCCCGACTGCACCCCCGAGGTCGGCACCCCCGACCGCGGGAGCTGGCTGCACAAGCGCCTGGACTGGCTCCTCGAGCGGCGGCGGCAGCTCGCCGACCTGCGGGAGACGCTGCTCAGCGGGCCGATGGGCCAACTGCTCGCACTGGCCCCCGACGACCCGGACAGACTGCTCAAGGAGCTCGCCGAGCAGCTGCTCGCACAGGTCGAGGAGCGGGAGAAACTGCTCGCCGACGTGCTGGCGGCGTGAGCGAGCCGGTGGAGTCTTGACCGGTTCAGTACAGACGCTGCTGCTTCTGTGAAACCCGCAGGGGGTGCCGTCCAGTGGTTACTGGGCGGCAACCCCCTGCGGGCGATTTTGTCAGTGACGTCTGCGACAAAACATCGGAAAGCAGCCGTACGGCGCGGCTGCTGTGCCGATAGCCGACAATGTGTGGTGTCCGAGTGAGCCGAAGACCGCGGCCCGCCGAACTGATGACGGAGAGACGATGAACATGTCGCCGACGCCCGCCGTGGACGCCGCCGCGCTGCTCCAGGACGTCTTCATCCTGGACGTCCGCGAAAACGACGAATGGACGGCCGGGCACGTCGCCGGGGCGCTGCACATCCCCATGAGCGGCTTCGTCGAGCGCATCGGCGAGGTGCCGCAGGACACCCAGGTGTTCGTGATGTGCCGGGTCGGCGGTCGCTCCGCGCAGGTCGCGCAGTACCTGAACCAGCAGGGCTGGGACGCGGTCAACATCGACGGCGGCATGATGCGCTGGGAGGCCGCGGGCCGCCCGATGGTCAGCGAGACCACTGAGCCGCCCGCAGTCGTCTGAGCCGGCCCCCCGCGGGCTATTTGACGGCCGGTACCGCCGGGCCGCCGCCGATCTGGTTGTTGTCGATCTGGTTGTTGTTGATGAACACGCCGCTCGCCTCGGCCGTCACCTGGCCGTTGAACCGGATCTCCCCGGTGACGAAGTTCTTCCGGCCCTCGCTGCGCACCCAGCGGCCGGTCAGCTCCAGTTCCACGCCGTACGGCGTCGCCCGCCGGTAGCGGATGTCGAGGCCCGCGGTGAGTCCGGGCCGCCCGGCCGCCGAACCGGCCACGCCGAGCAGCTGGTCGAGCACTGTGGCCACCAGGCCGCCGTGCACCCGCCCGGGCGGGCCGCCGTGCTGGGCGGTCAGCGTCACCCGGCCGCGCACCTCGTACGACCGCGGCTCCCCGCCGGGCCGTGGCGGTGCCGCCGCGTCGAAGAAGTCGAGCCGCATCGCCTGTGGGTTCAGCCGCCCGTTGGCGGCCTGGGTGAGGTGCTCGAAGCGGCCGTCCGCGTGCCGGACGAGGATCACCACCTCGTCCCGCTGAGCGGCCTTCAGCTCCTCGGTGATCGCCGCGATCCGCTCGGCCGCGTCGGCCCGGACGACCGACGGGACGTCGGTGAGAACCGCCGCCTCGACGAGGTCGCGGATCCGGTCGACCAGTTCCAGGGCTTCGGGGGCGATGCCGTCGGCGAGCGGCAGCGCTCCGCCGAGGCGCATCGCGAGATCCATCGCCGACGGGCCGCCCGAAGTCGGCTTGCTGGTGTCCTCCAGGGTCATGCGAACCTCCGCGCAGAGTGCGTCGACCGGTCTCCCGAGCTGAGATCCACGAAGGCGTTTCTCTGGAAGCCGATCCTTGACCCTGCTAACAATGCACCGGACGGGGCGTCAGATTGCTTACGGGGTGGGACAGATGGCTGAAACGATCGCTGAAATGGTGGCCGGGCAACACCACGACCACCGCACTGGCCTGCTGTTCGAGGACGCCCGGCTCACCCACCACGAACTGGCCCAAGGCGCCTGCGTACGGGCCGCGCTGCTGCGCGACCGGCTTCCGGCAGGGGCATTGCCGCACGTCGGCGTGCTGCTCGACAACGTGCCGGAATTCCCCCTGTGGCTCTCGGCGACCGCGCTCGCCGGGGCGACCCTCGTAGGCATCAACGCCACCCGGCGCGGCGCGGAACTGGCCCGTGACATCAAGCACACCGACTGCGCGCTGCTCGTCACAGAATCCGTGTACCTGCCCCTGCTCACCGGGCTCGACCTCGGAATTCCGGTTCTGGTCGTCGATGAACCTCCGTACAAAAGCCTTCTGAAGGAGTATCAGGGCGCGGGGCTGCCTGACCTGAGCGGTGTCACCCCGGCCACCCGGCAGCTCATCGTCTTCACCTCGGGCTCCACCGGTGCCCCCAAAGGGGTCATCTGTTCGCAGGGCCGCCTCGCCCGCTCCGGCACCGCGCTCAGCGACCGCTTCGGGTTCGGCCGGGACAGCGTCAACTACGTCTGCATGCCGATGTTCCACGGCAACGCGCTGATGGCCAACTGGGCCCCGGCACTGCGGGCGGGCGGCGCGGTCGCACTGCGGCGGCGGTTCTCCGCCTCCGGATTCCTGGACGACATAAGGAAGTTCGACGCCACGTACTTCACCTACGTGGGCCGCGCGATCTCGTACCTCCTGGCCACCCCCGAAGGCCAGGACGACACCGGCAACCCGCTGCGCAACGGCTTCGGCACCGAGGCCGGGGCCGTGGACCAGGCCCGGTTCGAGCAGCGCTTCGGCTGCGCGCTCACTGAGGGCTACGGAAGCTCCGAAGGCGGCGCGAGCGTCAACCGCACCGCGCAGACCCCCACCGCGGCCATCGGCCCTTGCCCGCCGGACTCAGCGGTGCTCAACCCCGGGACGGGCGCGGAATGCCCCCGCTCGGTCTTCGACGACCGGGGCCGTCTCGCCAACGGCGACCAGGCCATCGGCGAACTCGTCAACCGCGGACGCAACGGCTTCGAGGGTTACTGGCGCAACGAAGAGGCCACGGAAGAGCGCCGCCGTGCGGGGCAGTACTGGACCGGTGACCACTTCCACCGCGACGCCGACGGCTACCTCTACTTCGCGGCCCGCGCCGCCGACAAGCTCCGCGTCGACGGTGAGAACCTGGCCGTCGCCACGATCGAGGGCATCCTCGCCCGGCACACCCCGGTCGAAGCGGTCGTCGTGTACGCCGTACCCGACCCCGTCACCGGCGACCAGGTGATGGCCGCACTCCAACTGCGCCCCGGCGGAGAGTTCGACCCCGCCGGCTTCGGCCGGTTCCTAGCCGAGCAGGACGATCTCAGTACGAAGATGCCGCCGCGCTTCGTCCGGATCACCGGGCGGATCCCGACCACGGCGACCAACAAGGTCGACAAGACCGGGCTGCGCCGCGCCGGGTTCCGGACGGACGACCCCGTGTGGTGGCAGCCCGTACGGGACGCCCCGTACAAGACCTTCACGGCAGCCGACAGGGCCGCCCTGATCGCCGACTACACCGCGCACGGGCGCGGTGACGTCCTCGCCGTGTGACGGGCGCGATTCCCGACCCACCTGACCCGGGACAGCCAAAGCCGGTAGCGTGCGCAACCGGACAGGTCGACATGTGATCCCGGAACGGGAGGGGGAAGCGAATGCCGCCGCACGACACCGACGTGCAGACCGGGCCCGACCCGGCCAGCCCTGACCCCGCTGGTTCCGACGTTGCCGGTTCCGCCGCCGCAAACACTAAGCACACAGATCCTGAGCCGGAGGGCCTGCCGCCCTTCGAGGGAGTCCCAGCCGACGGGCAGCCCGCGCCCCCGGCCGGGTCTCCGCCGGTCGAACGCACCTACGCGGTGAAGGTCGCCTCCGCGCTCATCGCCGTGTTCCTGGTCGTCCTCACCGGCTACCACCTGAGCATGGTGTTCCTGCACGTCGCACCGACGAACACGGTCTCGAAGGAACATGCCGCGCAGGTCGACAGATGGATCTACCCGTACTTCGAACAGAACTGGAAACTGTTCGCGCCCAACCCGGTCCAGGAGAACACCCACATCGAAGTCCGCACCAGGACCCGCGACGCTGACGGCACCGTCGTCGAAGGCCCCTGGACCGACCTGAGCGCGGACGACATCGCGCAGATCCGGCACAACCCGTTCCCCAGCAAGGCCGACCAGAACTTGCTGCGCCGCGCCTGGGAGTACTACATCTCAGCGCACGGCGACGACGAACGCCGCACGGACAACCGCGGTGTGCTCGCCGAGGACTACCTGCGGCGGATCGCCGTGGGCCGGCTCAAGGACAGCGGCGGGGCCGACAGACTGACCGCCGTCCAGGTGCGCGCGGTCACCACGGCCATCGCAGCCCCGGACGCGACCACCGCACCGGAACCGTCGCACCGCGAACTGGGCTGGTGGGAGACGCAGACCGATGACTTCCGTTGAGCAACTGACGGTGGAGACCGCCCGCCCGCCCGCACCGGGCCGGCGCGCGCCCCTCGACGTCCGGATCCTGCGGGTCGTCGGCCAGGCCACCGACAAGCTGACCCAGACGCCGTACGGCCTCTACCAGGCGGCCCTGCTGCGCATCGGCTACAGCGCGGTGTTCCTGATCTCGCTCCTGCGCGAGTTCTTCAACCGCGGGGAACTGTGGGGACCTGACTCGCCGTGGAGCAATCCCATGGCCCGGCAACTGCTCAGCAACATCGGCGGGCACAGTCTGCTGCTGCTCAGCGACAACCGCTGGGTCTTCGAGTCCGTCTACCTCGCCGCGATCGCGGTGTCCGCACTGTTCATGCTCGGCTGGCACACCCGGGCGATGAGCGTGCTGTTCTGCCTGATGGTGGTGTCGTTCAACAGCCGGTCCATCCTGATGACCGACGGCGGCGACACCGTCCTGTCGCTGATGGCGATCTACCTGGTGTTCACCGGGTGCGGGCGGCGCTGGTCGCTGGACGCCCGACGGGCCCGGCACTCCCGCGGCACCGACCACCCCGAGCCGGGGATCATCGCCGCCCTCGTCGCGGTGGTCGCCGCGAACCTGTTCGTCGGGCTGTGGGCGCTGCTGGCCGCGCCGCTGGTGCTCCTGGGCCTCGTCCGGCCGCCGACCGAGGTGGAACAGGTGCGCAAGGCGCTGGTCAACGCCGTGCACAACTGCGCGCTGTTCGTGATGGCCGCCGAGATGTGCGTCGTCTACGCCTGCGCGAGCCTCTACAAGGTGCAGGGTTCGCGCTGGCAGGACGGTACGGCGATGCACTACGTGATGAACCTGGACTACTTCCAGCCCTGGCCGGCGCTCAGCCACCTGATCGACGGCAGTTCCACCATGGGCCTGGTGGTCAGCTACCTGACGGTTTTCCTCCAGGTCGGCTTCCCGTTCCTGGTGTTCGCCGTCCGGGCGAAGTACGTCGCGGTGGCGATACTGATCTGCATGCACGCGGGAATCGCCGTACTCCTGGGCCTTCCGGCGTTCTCCGCTTCGATGTCCATCGGCGACGCACTGTTCCTGCCGACGGTCTTCCTGCTGTTCGTCCGCAAGAACGGCGCGGCCTACGTGCGGGCCAGGTTCCGGCGGGAGCCTTCTACCCTTAAAGCATGATCGAGCAAGAGACGGCCGTACGGAATTGGCGGCAGGCCGCGCCGGAGACCGTACTCTTGGACGGCTTCCACGCGCTGAAGCACGCGCTGCGCTTCGGCGCCGAAGTCCCGGTCGCGCTCACCGCGGACAAGATCGGCACTCTGGCCCTGGCGGCAGAACTCGCCGACGACTTGTCCGCAGTACTCGACCGGACCCTTGTCGAGGTGCCCCTGGAGACCTTGCGCGGGCTGGTGGCGAAGGTCCACCCGACAAAGGTCGCGGCCCTGGCCGTCAGGCCGTCCGTACGGTCGAATCTTGAAGCTCTGGCCCGGTGCCCCAGGCAGTCGCCGATCGTGCTCCTGGACAACCCCCGCAACCTCGGCAACGTCGG
Source organism: Kitasatospora sp. UYEF31 (assembly GCF_057291755.1). NCBI lineage: Bacteria > Bacillati > Actinomycetota > Actinomycetes > Kitasatosporales > Streptomycetaceae > Kitasatospora > Kitasatospora sp. UYEF31. The sequence continues at coordinate 22,670 of NZ_JBXAWK010000026.1, read as the reverse complement.
CGCGGTGGTGCGGCTCGGGGCCGGGTTCGGCGTCACCGGGGTGGTCACCACCGGCGATCTGGACCCGTGGCATCCGAATGTCGTACGGGCCGGAGCAGGGCTGCATTTTGCCACCGCCGTCGAACGGCTTGAGTACGGGGATCTGCCGGTGGGGCCCGTCTACGCGCTGGACGCGGAGGGCGAGGACATCCGGTCGATCACCATCCCGGACGACGCGCTGCTCGCCTTCGGCTCCGAGCGGCACGGGCTCTCCACGGAGCTGCGCGGGCGGGCGACGAGGCTGGTGTCACTGCCGATGAGGCCGCAGGTGTCGAGCTACAACCTGGCGACGAGTGTGGGGATGACGCTGTTCCACTGGAGCACCCGGACCTGAAAATCCGCGTCGGGCCTGTACAGAAACCCCCTTAACGATCTCCGAAGGGGACTTCTGTACAGGCCCGACACGGGTGGTCTCTCAGCCCATGTCCTCCAGGCGCATGCCCTTCGTCTCGGTGATGAACTTCTTCACAAAGACGAACGACAGCGCGGCACAGACCGTGTAGATCACATACGAACCCGACAGGCTCCAGTCGGACAGTGACGGGAACGACGCGGTGATCGCCCAGTTGGCGAGCCAGTTCGCGGCGGTGGCGACACCGATCGCCGAGGCGCGGATGTGCGCGGGGAAGAACTCTCCGAGCAGCACCCACAGGACGACACCCCACGACAGGGCGAAGAAGAGCACAAACGAGTGCGCGGAGATGATCGCCACCACGTCCCAGGGGGAGTCGAGGGTCACCTTCTTGTCATCACCGCTGCCGGTGGTCGTCGCCTGGGCGAACGCGATGGCCGTCACACCGAGGGCGAGCGTCATACCGGCCGAGCCGATCAACGCCAGCGGCCGGCGGCCGATCTTGTCGATCAAGGTCATCGCGATGATCGTGCCGATGATGTTGATGATCGAGGTGGAGAGGCTGATCAGCAGCGAGTTGCTGGTGTCGATGCCCACCGACTGCCACAGCGAGTTCGAGTAGTAGAAGATCACGTTGATGCCGACGAACTGCTGGAACACGGCCATCCCGATGCCGATCCACACCACCGTCAGCAGACCGAAGGACGGACCCCGCAGATCGCTGAAGGACGGCTTCTTGTCGGAGGCCATCAGCGAACGGATCTCGGTGATCCGGGCGTCCGCGTCGATGCCGTCGCCCTCGACCTCGCGCAGCACCTTGGCGGCCTGCTCGTCACGGCCCGACTGGACCAGGAACCGCGGCGACTCGGGGATCATCATCGAGAACATGAAGTAGAAGAGCGCCGGGACCACACAGGCCATCAGCATCCACTGCCAGGCCTCCAGACCGCCGAGCTTCCCCCGCTCCGTGCCGCCGGCCGCCTCGTTGATACCCCAGTTGACCACCTGGGAGACGGCGATGCCGAGCACGATCGCCATCTGCTGGAAGGACGCGAGCCGACCGCGGTAGGCGGGCGGCGCGACTTCGGCGATGTAGGCCGGGCCGATCACCGAGGCGATGCCGATGGCGATACCGCCGATGAAGCGCCAGACCGCGAGGTCCCACAGGGCGAACGGCAGCGAGGAACCGATCGCGCTGGCCGCGAAGAGCACGGCGGAGATCTGCATCACCCGGATGCGGCCGATCCGGTCGGCCAGCCGGCCGGCCAGGGTCGCGCCGAGGGCACAGCCGATCAGCGCGATGGCGATCACCTGGCCGAGCGCGAGGCCACCGATGTCGAACTTCTCCCGGATCGCCGGCACCGCGCCGTTGATCACGGCGCTGTCGTAGCCGAACAGGAAACCGCCGATCGCTGCGGCGGCGGCGATGAAGACGACGTGGGCCAGGTGTTCGGGTGGGACGCTGGGCGCTTTGCCCGGAACTGCGGACGCGGGTCGTGTGTTGCTCACACTCACTCCTGATGGCTGACAGACAGACGGGGTAGGGTTGATGCTTTGCCCGAATTGCTAATTTTTATGGCATTTAGTTGATCCTATTGGTTGGCGTCTGCCCCGCGCCCGCTGGTGATACTCGTGTCGTGCACATGAGCTACGACGTGGTGGTCCTGGCCGGCGGCGGCGCACGCCGCCTCGGCGGCATCGACAAGCCCGGCCTGCGGGTCGGCGGCCGGTCGCTCCTGGAGAGCGCCGTCACGGCCGGTACGGGGGCGGGCCTGACCGTGGTCGCGGGGGAGCGCCGGCCGCTTCCGGCCGCGGTTCAAGACGTGACCTGGGTACGGGAGGACCCACCCGGCGGCGGCCCGGTGGCCGGGCTCGCCGCAGCGCTGCCACACGTGCGGGCGGAGGTTGTTGTCGTGCTCGCGGCCGACCTGCCGTTTGTCACCGCAGCCGTGGTCGAAGGCCTGGTGGCAGCGGTCGGCGATGCGGACGGTGCGCTTCTGGTCGACGCCGGAGGGCGTGAGCAGTACCTGCTGGCTGCATACCGTACAAACGTCCTTAGACAGCGGACCGCCGACCTCGGTGAACCCCACGGAAAACCCCTGCGCCGGGTCGTCGCAGGACTCCGGATCGTCCGCGTACCGGACTGGACCGGTGCCGCGTTCGACTGCGACACCTGGGGCGATGTACAAAAAGCGCAAACCACACTCGGAGAGGACACCCACCGTGCAGGAGATCAACGGGCTTGAAGAGTGGCTCGGCACCGTCAAGGCCGCGCTCGGCGTCGAGCTCGACATCGACGTCAAAGGACTGCTCGACATGACCCGGACGGCCGCACACAACGTCCAGCGCCCGGCCGCACCGCTGACGGCATTCCTGGTCGGGTACGCGGCGGCGATGAACGGCGGCGGAGAGCAGGCGGTGGCCCAGGCACTGGCAAAGGCCGTCGAACTGGCTGACGGAGAAGCAGAGCTGCGCCGCAGCGGGCGCGGTCCGGAGTGAACCAGGACATGGACTGGGACCAGGCGCGGGCTGTCGCCCGCGCCGCTGCCCGGCCGCTGCCCGCCGTCGTCCGCGCGCTGCACCACGCAGTCGGCCACACCCTGGCCCGGCCGCTGCCCGCGCTCATCGACCTGCCGTCCTTCGACACCTCCGCGATGGACGGCTGGGCCGTGGCCGGGCCAGGACCGTGGCGGATACACGGCCGGGTGCTCGCCGGGGACTCCCCCGACGACCTGCCCGACGGGCGGGCGACGGAGATCGCCACCGGCGCCCGGCTGCCGCACGGGGCCACCGGAGTGCTGCGCAGTGAACACGGCAAGGTCGACGCGCGACTGCTGTTCGCCACCCACGGGGAGCTGCAGCCGGGGACCGATATCCGCTGGCGCGGCAAGGAGTGCCGGACCGGCGACGAACTGCTGCCCGCCGGCACCCGGCTGACCCCGGCCGCCATCGGGCTCGCCGCCGCCGCCGGATACGACGAACTGACCGTGGTGGACCGGCCGCGGGTCGAGCTCCTGGTCCTCGGTGACGAACTCCTGGACGCAGGCCGGCCGGGGGGCGGCCGGATCAGGGACGCCCTCGGGCCCCTGCTGACCCCGTGGCTGCGGGCGGAGGGCGTGGACCTGCTGCGGGTCCGCCGGGTCGGCGACACCCTCGACGAATTGCGCCGCACGGTCGAGGCCTCCCGCGCGGATGTCCTGATCACCACCGGCGGCACGGCCGGCGGCCCGGTGGACCACGTGCACGGGCTCCTGCGCGAACTGCGGGCCGACCTGCTGGTCGACGGAGTCGCCGTACGGCCTGGTCACCCGATGGTCCTGGCGACGGTGCCGGGTGGTCAGCCTGGCGGCCCGCCGACCCCGGGAAGATTCGTGGTCGGCCTGCCGGGGAACCCGCTCGCCGCGGTGGCCGGGATGGTCACGCTCGGGCTGCCGTTGCTGCGCCGCCTTGCCGCACGATCTGACCCGAAGCCACGCCGGATCCAATTTGGTGATGATATTTCAGGACATATACAGGACACTCGTCTCGTGCCCGTACTCGCTGATCAGCTCCTCCCGTTCACCGGACCCGCGATGCTGCGCGGCCTGGCGCTGGCCGACGGCCTGGCCGTCGTCCCGCCCGGCGGCCTGCGGGCGGGGGAGCACGCCCAGGTCCTTGAGGTGCCCCGGTGAAGGCCGGACGTACGGCCGGGGGAGTGCTGCGATGAGCACCGTGCGCACTGTCGGAGACAAGGTGCCCCGATGAGGACCGGACGCACGGCCGAGGACGACGGCCCGCAGCGCCGCGGACCCACCGGCACGGTGGCCCGCCCGATGGTCACCCGTCCGTCGCTGCCGTACGGCAAACGCGACCGCTCAAGCGCCGCCGGGCAGTCCGGGGCGTCCGTCAACTTCCCCCACGAACGCCCGGGACCGCTGAAGCAGGTGCTGCGCCGGCTGGCGATGGCCCTGTTCGTCCTGTTCCTGACGATCATGGTGGTGTACGTCGACCGGGACCACTACAGCGACGCGTACGACAAGCACGTGTCGTTCCTGGACTCGGTGTACTACGCCACCGTCACCCTCTCGACCACCGGCTACGGCGACATCGCCCCGACCGGCGACGGCGCCCGCCTGGTGAACGTGCTGGTCGTGACGCCACTGCGGGTGGTCTTCCTGATCATCCTGGTCGGTACCACCCTCGAAGTCCTCACCGAACGCACCCGGGAGGACTGGCGGCTCTCCCGTTGGAGGAAGACCTTGCGCGATCACACCGTCGTTGTCGGATACGGCACCACCGGCTACAGCGCCGTACACACGCTGCTTGCCCAGGGCGTGCCGAAGGACAAGATCGTCATTGTCGACGGTGAGCCCGACACGGCGGCTCAGGCCAACGCGGACGGCCTGGTCGTGATCACCGGCGACGCCACCAGGGCCGAAGTGCTGCGTCGCGCCGAGCTGGAACGCGCGAAGAACATCATCGTGGCGGTCAACAAGGATGCTACGGCCGCGCTGGTCACCTTGACCGCGCGTCAGGTCAACCGCAAGGCCTGGACGGTGGTGGCGGTCCGTGAGGACGAGAACGCTCCGCTGATCCGGCAGTCGGGGGCCGACTCGGTCATCACCACGGCGAGCGCCGCCGGGCGGCTGCTCGGGGTGTCGCTGCTCAGCCCGAACGTGGGCGAGGTCGTCGAGGACCTCCTGCACTACGGCAAAGGCATGGACCTGGTCGAGCGGCCGGTGGACAAGCGCGATGTCGGCAAGCCGGTCACCGGGGTCAAGGATCTGGTGGTGGCGGTCGTCCGGGGGCACCGGATGCTCAGGCACGACTCGTCGGAGTGCGGGATGCTGCAGGCGGGGGACCGTCTTGTCGTGATCAAGACGATGTCCGAGCCGGATGTGGACACGGGCGCGTAGGAGGCCGCTGGAGATCTACCGCCGGGCCCGCGCTGACGCGCGGACTTAGTGTGGGTTGCATGTATGCCATCACGTTCACCGAACCCGGCGGTCCCGACAACCTGACATGGGCCGAAGTCCCCGACGAGCGGCCGGAAGCCGGTGAGGTGCTGGTCGAGGTGGTCGCCACCGCCGTCAACCGGGCCGACCTGATGCAGCGGCAGGGCTTCTACCCGTCGCCGCCGGGGGTCGCCCCGTACCTCGGTCTGGAGTGCAGCGGCCGGATCGCGGCGCTCGGCGACGGCGTGACCGGCTGGGCGGTGGGCGACGAAGTGTGCGCGCTCCTGGCCGGTGGCGGCTACGCGCAGTTCGTCCGGGTGCCGACCGGGCAGCTGCTGCCCGTGCCCGAGGGCGTGGACCTGGTGACGGCGGCCGGGCTGCCCGAAGTGGCCTGCACGGTGTGGTCCAACGTGTTCATGGTCGCGCACCTGGGTGAGAACGAGACTTTCCTCGTGCACGGCGGGGCGAGCGGCATCGGCACCATGGCCATCCAACTGGCCCGCGCGGCCGGGGCCAGGGTGTTCACCACGGCGGGCTCCCCGGCGAAGCTGGAGCGCTGCCGCGAACTGGGCGCCGAACTCGCGGTCAACTACCGGGACGACGACTTCGTCGCCCGGGTCAAGGAGGCGACCGGCGGGACTGGTGTGGACGTCATCCTCGACAACATGGGTGGGAAGTACCTCGACCGCAACGTGGACGCGTTGGCCGTCAACGGCCGCCTGGTCGTCATCGGCCTGCAGGGTGGCCGCAAGGGCGAGCTCGACCTGAACAAGCTGCTGACCAAGCGGGCCGCGGTCGCGGCGACGTCGCTGCGTGGGCGTCCGCTGGGGGAGAAGGCCTCGATCGTGGCCGCAGTGCGCGAGCACGTGTGGCCGCTGGTGGCCGACGGCCGGATCAAGCCGGTGGTGGACAGGGTGCTGCCCGTCGCGGAGGCAGCGGAGGCGCACCGGGTCGTCGAGGCGGGGGAGCACGTCGGCAAGGTGCTGCTGTCGGTGTCCTGAGGTCACGGGCGTGACGGCGCGGGCGTGACGGCGCGGGCGTGACGGCGCGGGCGTGACGGCGCGGGCGTGACGGCCTGTCGGCCTGGAATCCGGCGGTTTTGCGGCCTGCCGGCGTCAGGTCGCGGGGCTGGGCTTTCCAGGCCCGAGCGCTGTGGCATTCGGATGATCTAAAGATTGTGACGAATGTCAGGCTTTGACCGATATGATCCGTCGCTTAGTGTCCGTCGTGGAAGAACGGTGACCACCCGCGGCGGCCCGCTCCATGCACGGGGTGCGTGTCCGCCGCGGGTGGCTGGCGATGGGGAGGGGGTGAGCCCTGATGTGCTTTTCCGGGTTGGCCCTCGCCCTGCTGCCGGGGCTGTGCATGACGCCGTCCTCCGCCAGTCCGCCAATCCCGACTGGGACGGACAGGCCTGTCGTGGCCGCCCGGTCGACGGCGCAGGTTCCCTTCCTGCCGTCCACGCCTTCAATGCCGTACGGGATTTCAGCCGTCGCGGCCCCGCGACCGCACACGCCGCAGAAACCTTCCCAGCAGCCGGGCCGGCCGCAGAAACCACAGCAGTCTCAGCAGCAGCCGCACGTCCGTCCGGTGGTGCCCGCGGCTGAGCCCGCCGCGTTGCCCCCGCCGCCTGCCGCGGTCGAGCAGCCCGCTGCGCCATCTGCTGTGCCGCCCGCCACCCCGCGCGAGCCCGCGTTGCCGCAACCTCATCCACAGCCAGTCCAGGCCCCGCCGACGCAGCCCGGCCCGGCCCGGCCCCGTCTGCTGCGGCAGCCCGACGGTGTGCGCCTGTCGCCGCCGCAAGGCCGTACGCCGTCGTCATTCCGCGCGGAGCGCGGTCTTCGCTCCGACCGCACGGCCGCCACCGACTCCGACAATCCCTCCCAGGCGTCCTGGAACCTGCTTCTGGAACGGCTGTCGCGCTACGGCGCGCAGCCGGTCACCGACGAATCCGGGCAGGCCGTCCTGACCGTCGACCGGGAACTCGTACTGCGGGGGAACCGGGAAGCACTGGACGCCATCGCCTCCTGGGGCGCGGAAGTCCTCCCCGGCGGTCGGCCCGGGGTGTTCGTCATTCGGTCCGGTGGTCGGATCTCGGCGTGGTACCTCCTCGAAGAAGAGCAGTCGTCAGTGGTCGGACCACAGCTGCTGGCCGTCACCGGACCTGCGGATCTCCCCCTTGGACTGTCCGCCGGTGCCGGTTTGGTCGGTGTCGGCGGACTGCTCGTCCGGCTCGCGCGCCGACGATGTGATCAGGCCAACCTTTTCGTCAGTGCTCACAAGTAAGCCGCCGTCAGCGCGGCCGCGTACCGTATTCAGGTCAACCTGTTCCGTCATTCTGGTTCGTGCCAGAGTCCGTACCACGTGTGCGGTCTGGTGCATCGGGCGTGGACTGGGCACCCTCGACGGGTGCGGCAGATTTGACGCCGCGATATCTTCCCGCGCAACAGTGGGGATTGCCGCAGACCCGGCGAAGGGAGGGTGCGATGTGGGGCGTCCGCAAGATGATGCGGCGCATACCGCTCGGCCCGCCGTTGATCGCCCTGGCCATCATCGTCATGTTGTGCCTGCTCAACGGGTCCGGCGGGGACACCACTGGTGCCGGACGCCAGGACGCCGCGTCCCCGTGGGCGAAGGACCTCCCCCTGCCCGCTGATGAACGGCTGCCCAGGAAGTCCCCGTCGCTCACCACACCCGCGCCCGGACCATCCCCCGCAGTGGGGGCGTTGGCCCCGGGGACGGTTGTGCCACACCCGCCCACAAGCACCGAGACCGTGCTGAGGACCGTCACCGCGACACCGCGAACGACCCCCCAGACGACCTTGCCGGCTAGGCCGACGCTGCCTTTTGCCGACCCGGGCTTCCCGATTCCGATCGCCACTCCGGATGCCGTCGAGAATCCCGTGAGCCCGCTGCCTGAGCCGCGGATGCGGGTCACCCGGGTCGTCGTCAGCAGTGACCGCGGCAAAGGCGCGCTGGTGCGCTGCGACGGCCGGGACGAAATCATCCTGGCCGCCACGGTCATGTTCGACGGCGGTGTGGGCGACATCGTCTTCCAGTGGGTCTTCGACGGCCAGCGGGCCTGGCCGGTGGACATGCTGCCGGTCCTCGGGAGCGGGCCGCGGCAGTTGACCATGGCGATCCCCTGGCCGGTCGGGGTCAGGACGAGTGGCACGCGGGTCAGGGGCACGGTGCAGATGCGCATCATGCAGCCGTCGGCCACGGCACAGACGAAGCCGTTCACCGTCGACGTGAAGTGTGCCTGAGGCTTCCCAGACGTCGATGGACTTCGGCGGACTTCGGCGGACTTCGACGGACTTCGACGGACCTCGATGGACCTCCCGGGACTCCCCGGGACTCCCCGCGACTCCCCGCGACTCCCCGGAACTCCCGGTGATCGACAACTGATTCGACTTGGCAAGCTGCGACATACTCGGTATACATACTCAGTATGTCGATCAAGCATGGACTGCTCGCGCTCCTGGAACAGGGGCCGCGCTACGGCTATCAGCTGCGCGCCGAATTCGAGGACCGCACCGGCTCCACCTGGCCGCTGAACGTGGGTCAGGTCTACACGACCCTAGGCCGCCTTGACCGCGACGGGCTGGTCGAGCCCGACGGTGAGGACCCCGAAGGCCACGTCTTCTACAAGATCACCGAGTTGGGCCGGGCGGAACTCTCCGGCTGGTTCAACGCGCCGGTCTCCCGGACCAACCCGCCCCGCGACGAGTTGGCGATCAAACTGGCGATGGCCGTCACGGTGCCCGGTGTGGACGTGTCCGCGGTCGTCCAGACCCAGCGCGCCCACACCCTCAAGGCCCTGCAGGACTACACCCGCCTGAAGGTCCGGACCACGGCGGACGATCTCGCCTGGCAGCTCGTACTCGAAAACCTGGTGTTCCAGGCGGAAGCTGAAGTCCGCTGGCTGGACCACTGCGAAGCCCGACTGGCCCAGCGCGCGGTGCGGGCACCCGTGGCGCAGCCGTTGTTGGGAAAGGCTGACCGGCCGCTGTCACTGCGGACCCGACTGCGTGGAGGCAAGTGATGAATGCCATGAACGTTGTGCTGGAACTCCGGGATCTGAGCCGGACGCACGGCACCGGTGAGACCGCCGTGCAGGCTCTGGACGGTGTGAGTCTTTCCGTACGGCCCGGCGAACTCCTCGCCGTCATGGGCCCGTCCGGCTCGGGCAAGTCCACGCTGCTGATGCTCGCCGGCGGACTGGACAACCCCAGCGGCGGTTCAGTGGTGGTCGAGGGCAGTGTCCTGGGCTCGCTCAACAAGCGGCAGCTCGCGGCACTGCGGCGGCGCAGTATCGGTTACGTCTTCCAGGACCTCAATCTCATCCCGGCGCTGACCGCGGCTGAAAATGTCGCGCTGCCGTTGGAGCTTGACGGCACGTCAGCCAGGAGGGCCCGGGTGGCGGCGCACGCGGCCCTGGAAGAAGTCGGCGTACGGGAACTGGCCGACAGATTTCCTGATGACATGTCAGGCGGCCAGCAGCAACGGGTCGCCATCGCGCGGGCGTTGGTCGGGGACCGACGCCTGGTGCTCGCCGACGAACCGACGGGGGCGCTCGACTCGGCCACCGGCGAGTCGGTGATGCGGGTGCTGAGAGCCCGGTGCGACGCGGGTGCGGCCGGGGTGCTGGTCACCCACGAGGCCCGGCACGCGGCCTGGGCCGACCGCATAGTGTTCCTGCGCGACGGGCGCATGGTCGACGACACGCGTACGGACGAAGCCGAGTCGCTGCTGACCCAGGGCGGGTCCAGGTGAGCCTGTCGAGTTGGCGGGCGGCACTGCGGATCGCCCGCCGGTCGGCGTGGCGGGCCAAGGGCCGCAGCGCGCTGATCATCGCCATGATCATGCTGCCGGTCCTGGGCATGGTGGCGGCCGATGTCACGTACCGCAGCGCGCAGTTGGACCCGGATGAGAAGGTCTCCCGGAAGCTGGGCCGGGCCGACGCGGAGCTGAGTGGTTCCGTCGGCGGTGGGGCGATCCTGCAGAAGCCTGACGGCTCGGATTCGAGGCAGGCCCCGACGAGCACGCAGCCCGCAAACCCGCAAGCGCCGGCTGGTTCGGTATCGCCCGATGCCCCGCCGCTCAACCCGGGGTCGCCCACCGGGGAGCCGCGACCGTCGCTGCCGACCGCCGACGCGCTGAGGTCGGGCGTGCCGGGGGTGGCGGGCGCAGTCGTCGACGAGTCCGCCATGGCCACGGTGAGCACCGCCCATGGCCGCACCCAGGTGATGTTCCGGGAGTTCGAGTACACCGATCCGCTGTCCTCCGGAATCATCCGCCAGCGCAAGGGGCGCGCGCCGGAGACGACCGGTGAGGTCGCGGTGACCACCGCGTTCCTCAAGGACGGTGGCTACCGGATAGGTGACAGCCTCACCGAGCAGGTCACCGGGAAAGCGTTCCGCATCGTCGGTACGGCGGACCTGCCCGACAAGTTGCAGGAAAGGACAGTGCTGGCAAAGCCTGGCGCACTGATCGCCCAGCTGCTGTCGAGGGGTGACATGGCGGTCGCCTCCCACCATCTGTCCCTGCTGGTCAAGACCAAGGCGGCGATCAACTGGCCGATGGTTCTGGAAGCGAACAAGCGCGGCCTGACCGTGACTTCCCGGCAGGTGATGCTGGACCCGCCGCCGGACAGTCAGGTGCCGTACTACCAGTTCAGCCCGGAGGGCCGCCTAGGTCTGCTGATCAACGACAAAATGCTGTCGCTTGCCGTCTTCGCCGTCGGACTCGGGCTCCTGGAGATGGTGCTCCTGGCCGGGCCCGCCTTTGCGGTCGGCGCCCGCCGCCGCCGCCGTGAACTGGGCCTGGTCGGGGTCGTCGGCGGCAGCCGACGGCAGATCGGGTCGATCGTGCTGGCGGACGGCGTGGTGCTCGGCGTGGCCGCCGGAGTCGTCGGAATCGTCTTCGGCACGGTCGCCGCGGTGTTCCTCCGCCCCTGGTTCACCGACCAGGCCGGCAAGGAGATGGGCCGGATCGACCTGCGGCCCACCGAGATGCTCGGCATCGCGCTGGTCGGCCTGTTGGTCGGGGTCCTGGCGGCACTGGTCCCGGCCGTCCTCGCCGCGCGGGAGAGCGTGGTCGCCTCGTTGACGGGCCGTCGGGGAGTCAGGAAGGGATCGCGTGTGATGCCGGTCCTCGGCGCGCTGACCGCCCTGGGCGGTGGAGCGCTGGCCTACTACGGAGCAGTCAGCAAACGGGATCAGAACATCCTGCTGTTCGGCATCATCATCGGCGAACTCGGCCTGGTCGCCTGCTGTCCGGCCCTGGTCGGCATGGCCGGGAGGATCGCCCGGTTCCTGCCGCTCGGCCCGCGCCTCGCCCTGCGGGACGCGGCGCGCAACCGACCCCGTACGGCACCCGCCGTGGCCGCGATCATGGCGGCGGTGGCCGGTGCGACCGCCGCCGCGGTGTTCATGGCCGGGAACGAACAGTCCGACCGGAACAGCTACATGGCCGGTGCCAGGGACGGGCAGGTGTACATCAACCTGGAGCAACCAGGGCCCCCCGGAGGGGGCGCGGCCGCCGTCGGCGAAGCCGCGAGAGTGCGGTCCATCGTCGACCCGCTGCTCCCCGGGGTCGAGGGCCTGGTCCTGCGGGCCGGGGATTCCAACTGCTCTCCGCAGCCGGGAAAACCGTGTGTCGTGCAGTCGGTGGTGTTGCCCAAGTCCCAGCAATGTCCGTTGTGGCAAGGAGAGTCTGCTCAGGGTCCGGGTGCTGTCCAGAAGTTCCAGAACGACCCCCGTTGCGCAGAGCAGAGGTCCAGGGGCGGTAGGTATCCGTCGACCCTGGTCGGCGACGCGCGGACCGTCCAAGCGGTGACTGGCGCCGACGATCCCCGGATCGAGAAGGTCCTGGCCTCCGGCGGGGCGGTCGTCACGGACCCGCTCTACGTGGTGGACGGGATGGTTGAGGTCTCCGTCAGCACGATCGAGTCCCCGGGTTCGGCGCCGGGCGCCGCGTTGCCGGAGAAGTCGAACGAACCGGTGATCACTAAGATCCCGGGAATCGCCGTCGCCGCCCCGTTCCCGGTGTACAGCGCCTTCCTCGGGGAAACCGCGGCCCGCAGGTTCAGAATGGAGACTGCTGAGCGGGGTGTGCTGTACAGCCCGGCGAAGACGCCGTCCGAGGCCGTGGAGCAGAAAATCGCCGCTGCCCTGCCGGACGACTCCCTGCACGTCGAGCGGGGGTTCCAGGGCAAGCCGAACGTCATCCTCCTGATGCTCACGCTGTTCGCCGGGATCATCGCCCTCGGTGCGTCCGGTGTCGCCACCGGGCTGGCGCTGGCCGACTCGCAGCGGGATCTCAACACCCTCGGCGCGGTCGGCGCCCCGCCGACGGTGCGCCGTACGTTCTCGGCCTTCCAGAGCGCGACGGTCGCGCTGCTCGGCACGATCTTGGGCGTGCTGGCCGGAATCGTCACTTCGGTGACCATCAGGTGGGGTCAGCAGGAGACCCTGGCGAACGTGATCGGCAACTACGGCCGTGAAGTGACACCCGTGGTGATCCCGTGGCCCGCCCTCGGCCTGGCCCTGGTGGGCCTGCCGCTCCTCGCCGCGCTCCTCGCCGGTGTACTGACCCGCTCAAAGACGGTCCTTCGCGGCCGTACGGGGTAGGTCGCGCACGTCAGCCGAGAGGGCCGTGTCCAGCACGGTGCTGGACACGGCCCTGCGTCTTCAGTCGGCGCGTGGTCGCCAGGCTTCGCTTCGCCGGAGGGCAATACGGCCTCCAACCCAGATGGTTCCCACCGTCATGGCACCAGTCACGGCGAGCATGGTGAGGATGAGACCCCAGGACAGGTCCGCTCCGTATGTGCCGTAAAGCATGGGCTGAGCTAGCGCGACGTGAGTGAGTACGGCCACAACGCCGGCAATGGCGATGGGTGCGCCGAGTGCCCAGGCCGCCGTATCACGGAACAGGTTGGTCCGGCCGGTGAGCACGGCCAGTGGAGCCAGGCTCTTGCTGAACTGGTGGAACTCCGAGAGAGCGGTGACCAGCATGGAAAACAGCAAGGTCAGGGCCCCGATGGTTGCCAGGAACGGGAGCCAGCGTGCATGGTAACCGTTCACAAACGCGCTGCCGCCGGATTCAGCAAGAGGCAATACATTGGCCTTAACGCTGAGTTGAGTGTGTGCGGCGCGCTTGATCGCGGGGATATCCAATGGCTTTCCGTCTGACGTGAAGACGGTGAGATACAGCGAACCGTTTGGTTCGAGCTTGGCGAGTTGTCCGGTACGTATTTCGGCCGGGATGGGGCCGAATCTGTCGAAACTGATCTTCCGGTACCGGCGGTCCAGATTGTGGTAGTCCACTGAAGCGATCTGACTGGTTGGCGGGCAGGGAAGCCGAAGTGCTTGTAGATCGGGGCATGGTGCTTGGATGAGACGGACCGATGACGGACCGCTGATTGCACTGTCTGCTCGGCCAAAGGAGATCACATGGCTGCCTTGAGGTAGGGCGGCGCGGAATTCTTCGAGTGGGGACCGTCCGTTTGCCTGGATGAGTGCCATAGTCCGGCCTTCAGTAGTCCGGAGTTGTTCCATATCACCGGAGCCCTTTGCCATCCAACTGATGATCAGCTGGGATTGCCCGATCATACCGATGCCGATTACAAGTGCCGCGGTTATGCGAACTACACGACCAGGTTGGGTCGCTGTGGTCCGTGCGGCGATCAGGCGCGCCGGGTCTCCACTTCTTCGCGCATGGAGTACATACCGGGCACTTAGTTTGGAAACGGCCCAGCCGATGAGGGTTATTCAGAAGTCTGTTGAAGGAAGTACAGGCCGATGACCGCGTGGAAGGTTTCGAGGAAGGTCTCCAGGGGGCGGCGATAGTCGGTGTGGAGCACCCTCCATACCTTCAGGTTGGCTATGGCGCGTTCGACCGGGACACGGAGGCGGCTGACCTCGTTGTTGAAGGCCTGGTCGGCGGTGGTGAGTTCGTCACCCTCCGGTTTGCGGCGTGGGGTGAGGTACCCGACACCGATGTAACCCTTGTCCGCGATCACCGTCCCGGCCAGGGCCAACAGTGCCTCGACGGGGGTCTCCCTCAGCGCCCGCATGTCATGGGCGCACCCTTCCACCGGCTCACCAACGTAGAGGACCGCTCCGGTGCGGTCGGTGACGACCTGGACGTTGAACCCGGTGGTCTTGTGTTTCCCCGCCCACAACCGGGGGTGCCCGGCCCAACTCCACACCGGGGCCAACGTGCCGTCCACCAGGGCGATCCCACCTCTGATGTGTTCCGCGGCGTCCGCCGGCGTCGGCACCAGCGCCCGGGTCACCGCGGCGATCGGTCCCGTCAGCGCGGTGACGACACGCGAGACGGTCGCCTGCGCGACACCGTACATATCGGCGATCACCTCCTCGGGGAGGTTTCGCCGTAGATAGATCACCGTGACCTCGACCGCCGCGGACAGGGACCAACGCCCGGGGCCGCCCACGTCCGGACGACCAGGGACGGTCCAGGACTTCGGCCACCCCCGCCACCAGGCTCTCCAGCTCCGTGTCCGACAGTTTCGAGGTAAGCTTGAACCTCAACAGCCCCGCCCCCGTTCGACTCGATCTCAACACTCAAGTCGTAGCAGGTGTGGGGCTGTTGCCGTTGCGGTTCCGCGGATCAAGGACCGGTGTTCGCTGCCTCACCGGAGGCATTCTGAATAACCCTCATTGTCTGATCTTGACTTGAATTGAAGTGCTATGACGTGAGTTTCCGCGTGACCCCGGAGTGCCGTCTTGTGGCGCAGGTCACGTTGGTTCCGGTCGGCGGTGACGGATGCGACCAGGAGTGGGAGTGCGATTCCGACGCCGTCGAAGCGGTCATTTGTCCCTGTGCGGGGTAAGTCATACCTATTGGTGAGGAACCGGGCGTTCCGCTCCTGAGCCTGTTCATGGATCGCAGCTGATCCGGAACCTGACGGGCGGGACGCCTGGGGTGTGCATAAAGATGGGGGCATGGACGTGCCGAGCAACGAAGCACAGGGCGAAGGCCCGCAGGTCATCATCATCGGTCCCGATGGGATGGCTGTGGGCGGTGGACCAGCCGGGGAGACCTCGGTGGCCGACATGGTCGAGCAGCCGGCGAAGGTCATGCGGATTGGCAGCATGATCAAGCAGCTGCTCGAAGAAGTCCGCGCGGCTCCTCTCGACGAGGCCAGCCGGGTCCGGCTCAAGGACATCCACCACCAGTCGGTCAAGGAACTCGAGAAGGGCCTCGCGCCCGAACTCGTCGAGGAGCTGGAGCGCCTGTCGCTTCCGTTCACCGACGATTCGATCCCGAGTGACGCGGAGCTGCGCATCGCGCAGGCGCAGCTCGTCGGCTGGCTTGAAGGACTGTTCCACGGGATACAGACAGCACTGTTCGCCCA
This sequence comes from Kitasatospora sp. UYEF31, assembly GCF_057291755.1. NCBI lineage: Bacteria > Bacillati > Actinomycetota > Actinomycetes > Kitasatosporales > Streptomycetaceae > Kitasatospora > Kitasatospora sp. UYEF31. The sequence goes on along the minus strand of NZ_JBXAWK010000026.1, from coordinate 6,961 downwards.
GCAGATGGCGGCCCGCGCCCAGTTGGAGACGATGCGCCGGGCGCTGCCGCCCGGCACACAGACGCAGTCCGGCGGTCAGTCGACCTCAGGGCCGTACCTGTAGAGCGCGGACGGTTGGAGTTCCGCCGCGTACTTCCCCGGCATGATGGGGCCGTACGCGGCGGAATTTCGTCTACGGCGAGCCGTGCAGAACAGCTTCAGAACAGAACAGCTTCAGAACAGAACAGCTTCAGAACAGAACAGCTTCAGAACAGCTTCTGTGCAGAACAGCTTCAGAACAGAACAGTTCCGTAAAGAGCAGCGCAGAACAGAACACAAGGGGTGGCGTGGCGAAGTCTCGGAGCAGGTCCGGGTACGGAATCGACACCCTGTCCGAAGGCCGCTACCGCCTGGAGCAGCGTCTCGGCAGCGGCGGCATGGCGATGGTCTACCAGGCGTACGACTCCGCACTGGACCGCGTGGTCGCGGTCAAACTCCTGCGCATCGACCTGGCGATGGACGACATCGCCCGGGAGCGGTTCGCCCGGGAGGCGGCGAGCGTCGCCCCGCTCAACCACCCGTCGATCGTGTCGGTCTACGACACGGGCGAGGACGAGACGCCGTCGGGGCCCGTGCCGTGGATGGTCATGGAGCTGGTCCACGGACACACCCTGCGGGAGCTCCTGGACGAGTCAGGGCCCATGCCGTGGCGGCGCGCACTGGCGGTGACCGCCAGGATCCTGGACGCGCTGGAATACAGCCACGACGCGCAGATCGTGCACCGGGACATCAAGCCGCCGAACGTGATGGTCGCTTCCGACGGCGCGGTCAAGGTCATGGACTTCGGGATCGCCCGCACGCTCGACGACGGCATGCCGTCGATCACCGCGGCGGGCCGGGTCATGGGCACTCCGCACTACTTTTCACCCGAACAGGCGCTCGGGCAGCCGGCGACTCCGTGCAGCGACCTCTACTCAGTCGGCTGTCTGTTGTTCGAGATCCTCACCGGCGCTCCGCCGTTCGACGACGACGATCTGATGAGCGTCGCGCAGCGGCACGTCCGCGAGGAGCCGGTGCGCCCGTCGGCCCGGCAGCGCGGCATTCCCGGGGCGGTGGACGACGTGGTGCTGCACGCGCTGCGCAAGGACCCCCGGCTGCGGTACGGCACGGCCGCGCAGATGCGCGAGGGGGTCGGCCGGATCCTGGCCAGGACTGAGAACGGCGGCCGCGACGAGCTGCTGGCCGCCGGGGGACCCGGAGGGGCGTCGCCGAGCCGGCACCGTTCCGGCGGGCGGGTCCGCAACCGCGGGCTGCCGGCCCAGACCCGGCACCGGGCCGCCGGACGGGCGGCGCCGAAGACCGGTCGGGCGGTGTTCAAGAGCGGCCGAACGGTGTTGAAGACCGGACGCGGTCGGCAGACTTCCCGCTTTGGTGCGACCGGTCAGTTGACGCTCGCCGCGGTGGGTGCGTGTGTGACCGTGGTCGCACTTCTGTTCCTGCTGCTGCACTGAAAGTTACGGCGTCGCACCCGGTATCCGGCCGGTTCGCTCCGACATGCTTACGGATATCTGTACTGCACAGGTCGGGTGATGGTGCGTCCGGTAATCTTGCGGACGACTTCGAGCCGTCGGACACCGGTCCCCTGTCGCCGATCGGCCGGTCGGCCTGCTTGACGCCCTGGGTGCCACGTGCGAAGACTCGAAGGCACACCAACACACACGAATGCCCGGCCGCGCCCGTCGGTGGGCGTGAGGGGGCGGTCCGATGCGCGACGGTGCTGTGCTCCCGGGACACGTCCTGAGACCACGCGACGGCCGGAGCGCGGGGAACCGCCCCGGTGATCACTGCGTCACACTGAAGGCCGACGGTTCCGGTTTCCAGCCGAAGGTCCGGGGGCAGCTCCCGGGCGGACACAACGGACCCTCAGCCCGTGCCTTTGCGGGCACACTGTCGTTGGGCAGACGTGTTCCTCGGCGTGGCCGCTCATGCGCTCGTACCACCGCTGCACTGCCCGACCGCGTCATGCGCACCACGTACGCCGTACGCACGGCCCTGTTCCCCGGGTGCCCGCGCACTGTCGGCGTCCTGGCGTTCACGGTGTCCCGTTTTTCCCCATGGAGCCCGGCGCTGCCACTGCTGAGACCCGCGGTGAACTCCGCGGAAGCGGGCAGGCGTCGGAACTGCGGGTGGAAAAGAACAGCGCGGCCGTTTCCGTACGGCCCGCCCCGATCACGTTGGCGAGGGACTGAGGAGTGATGGCTGAGCAGCCACGCCAGGACGAGCGAGAAGACGGTTCTGCGGCCCACACCGTCGGTGAAGGGCGCTATGAACTGGGCGGACGGCTCGGCCGCGGTGGGATGGCCGAGGTGTTCATGGCCCGCGACGTCCGGCTCGGCCGGACCGTCGCGGTCAAGACACTGCGCGCAGACCTCGCGCAGGACCCCGTCGCCCGCTCCCGGTTCAGCCGCGAGGCGCAGAACGCGGCTTCCCTGAACCACCCCGCCATCGTGTCGGTCTACGACACCGGCGAGGACCTCGTCAACGGCGAACTGCTGCCCTTCATCGTCATGGAGTGCGTCCACGGCCGGACCATCCGCGAAGTGCTCAACGAGAGCGAAGACGCGATACCGCTGGAGCAGGCGCTGCACATCACTGAAGGTGTGCTCGAAGCGCTGGAGTACAGCCACCGCAGCGGCATCATCCACCGGGACATCAAACCGGCCAACGTGATCATCACGGACGCCGGCGCGGTCAAGGTGATGGACTTCGGCATCGCCCGCGCCCTGCACAGCGCGGCCACCACGATGACCGCCACCGGCATGGTCATGGGCACCCCGCAGTACCTCTCCCCGGAGCAGGCGCTCGGCCGCACCGTGGACACCCGCAGCGACCTGTACTCAACCGGCTGCATGCTCTACGAACTGCTCGCCCTGCGTCCGCCGTTCAACGGCGACACGCCGCTGTCGGTCGTCTACCAGCACGTCCAGGACGAGCCGCGCCCACCGTCGTCGATCGACGCCCGGGTGCCGGTGAACCTGGACGCCATCGCACTGAAGGCGCTGGCCAAGGACCCGGACCACCGCTACCAGAGCGCCGACGAAATGCGGATGGACATCCGGCGGGCGATGCACGGCCAGCAGGTCGCGGCGGCGTTCGGTGGCACGGCCACCCGCGGGCCGGCCCAGTCGCCGCGTACCGGCACCGGCAACCACGTCCCCGCCTGGGCGCCCGCCGCCGCCGCGGCGAGCACGGGCACGTCCGCGACCAGTCCGGGGCAGCAGCCGTACAAAACCGGTGCGACCGAGGCGATCCCGCGGCAGTCGCCGTCGCAGCGCAGGGGCACGCCGATAGACGGTTCGCCGATCCTGCCGACCCGGCACGACGACTCCCGGGCGAACATCGCCGCCGTCCCGCTGCCGCGCAGGCAGCAGGACGACCGGGACCACCAGCGCAAGGGCGCGCCGTTCTACGCGCTAGTCGCGCTGGGCGTGATCCTGGTCGTCGTCGGTGCGTGGTTCATCGCGCAGGCGATGAGCGACAAGGGGAACGACAAGACGGATAAGAAAATCCCGACAGGTGTAGTGAACTCGGCTCCCGTCGGGACACCGGGCGCGCAGGGTGGTGGCCCGGCTCCGTGGGGCGGCAGCAGCGGGGAAATCGTCCCGCCGGTTACCAACACGAAGAAATCCCCAGGCCAGACAACCACTCCGAGCCCGGGGTCCACCGCCCACAACGACACGACCGCCGGGCAGACCGGTGCGCCGCCGGTGAGCAACAAGCCGTCGAACCCCCCGTCGACGGCGACTGGCACCAAGGGCAGCACGACCGGCAGTACCAGCGGCACGACTACGCCCCCGGCCAGTCCGCCGGTCACCCAGCCGGTCACGCCACCGGCCTCCCCGCCCGTCGAGCCCAAAGAGTCGCCCCCGGACAAGCCGTAACACCCCGATCCGCACCGAACGGCCCTCCGGCACACAGTCCCGGAGGGCCGTTCCGCGTCTCACTCCAGAAAAGCGCCAAGCACCGTGTCGTACGCCTCGGTCCACCACACCAACAGGGCGTCGCGCAGCAGGAACTTCCGGCCGCAGTGCGGACTCCGCACGAAGTAGTGCCGCTCCAGCATCCAGAGGTCGTTGAGCCGCTCCCACCACAACCGGTGCACCGCGGCGGCCAGCTGCGCCCGGCCCGGGTCGAGGACCGCGCGGTAGCCCTGGACGTACGCCCGGACCTTGGTCAGATCGAGGGTCCCGGTGCCGCCGTCGGTGAAGAACAGCAACCCGGCGCGGACTACCTCCTCGGCGTCGGGGAGGGTGCCGAGCCGGTCCCAGTCCAGGACAGCGACCGGGTCCGCGTCCTGGTAGAGGACGTTCAGCGGGTGGAAGTCCCCGTGGACATAGCCGACGTGCGGGGCTTCGTGGTCGGGTGGCCGCCGGTGCCGGTGCCGGAGCAACAGCGCCTTTCGCGCGGTCAGGCGCTGCTCGGCGCGGTCGTCGAAGTCATGTCGTACGGGTAGAGCCCGCACATGGCCGAGCAGCCGGTCGGCGTTGGCCAGGGCCGCGTGCGCTTCGGTGGCGGGCAGCAGGAGCGGCTGTTGCACTGGCGGCAGCAGCCGGCTGAGGGTGCCGTGCAGGTCGGCGAGGAGTGCGCCCAGACGGACGCAGTCCTGGACCTCGAAGCCGGTGCCGGAGCGGTGGCGACCCTCGACCCACGGGTACAACGCGAACTGCCGTCCCCGTACGGTCACGGTCGTTTGTCCCGACCTGTCCCGGCAGGGCGCCGTCACCGGCAGTCCGTGCCCGGCCAGGCGTTCGGTCACCCGGTGCTGGAAGGTGATGGCCGCCGGGTCCTGGTCGAGGTAGTGCTTGAGGAACCAGCGCCCCTGGGTCGTGCGGACCTCGTAGCCGCGGTTGAGCAGCCCGGTCACCACCGGGCGGAATCCGGTTCCGGCACCTACCCGCGCATAGCGGCGCAGCAGTGCGGCCAGCGGTGAGTCCGGCCTGACTGCCCCAGGCGGTGTGAGCACTCCGTAACTTTATGCTTACCTGACGTGGATTTTTCGATCACCAGCCGGTCATGTCACGTACTGATCGGGATCACGCCGTACAGGATCACATCCGGCGGGATCACGGTGAAATGTCGAACAGCTTCTCGATGACTTGCGCGACGCCGTCCTCGTTGTTGCTCCCGGTATGCGTCGCGACCGCCGCCAGGACCTCCGGGTGGGCGTTCGCCACCGCGTAGGCCTGCCCGGCCCAGGCCAGCATCGGCAGGTCGTTGGGCATGTCGCCGAACGCCACCACCTCGGCGGCGGAGATCCCGCGCTGCTCGCAGAAGAGGGCCAGCGTCGTCGCCTTGCTGACGCCCAGCGCGCTGATCTCCAGGAGTGCCGCCACCTTGCTGGAGTGGGTGATCTCCACCAGGCCGCCGATCAGCGGCCGGACTTCACTCAGGAAGGTGTCGGGGTCGGACGTCGGGTGCCGGACGAGCAGTTTGACCGCAGGACCGGTCAGCAACTCCTCCACCGGGGCCACTTGGTGGTGCGGGGTGAGGTCGTTCTCCCACGCGGGGTAACCCGGCTCGTGGGCGAACGAATCGCCGGTCTCCACCGCGAACGCGACGCCCGGACAACCGGCCCGCAGCAGCCGTACGACCTGGAGCGCCACCGCGACCTCCATCGGCCGGGTGGAGATGACCTCTTCGCGGCGCATGTCGTACACGACCGCACCGTTGGCGCAGATGGCCAGGCCGTGGTTTCCGGCGGCGGTGGCGACCTGGTCCATCCAACGGACCGGGCGGCCGGTCACGAAGACCACGGTGGCGCCTGCCGCCTCCACCGCTTCGAGCGCGTTGACCGTACGGTCGGAAATGGTCCTGTCGTCCCGCACGAGAGTCCCGTCCAGGTCGGTGGCCACCAGGCGGGGTGCTGTGTTCGTCGTCACGTGGCCATCTTCGCCGACTGCCCGGTCGGCGCACAGGCAGCCCCCCGGCTAGTGTCGACAGATGCGTATCGGCATTGTGATTCTCCCGGTGTACCGCTGGCAGCAGGCCGCCCAGGAGTGGCGGGGCGCGGAGGAAGCCGGGTTCGACTCGGCCTGGACCTACGACCACCTCTCGTGGCGGGCTGAGTTCCGCGAGGGGCCGTGGTTCGGCGCGGTTCCGACGCTGACCGCGGCGGCCGCCGTCACCTCGCGGATGCGGCTTGGAACCCTGGTCACCAACCCGAATTTCCGCGAACCGGTGACCCTCGCGAAGGACGTGATGTCGATCGACGACATCTCCGGCGGGCGGCTGACTCTGGGCATCGGCGCGGGTGGCGACGGCTTCGACTCGACGGTGCTCGGCCAGGAGCAGTGGACCCCGAAGGAGCGCGCGGCCCGGTTCGGTGAATTCGTCCCGCTGCTCGATCGGCTGCTGACGTCGGACGCGACCACGTACGAAGGCCGTTTCTATTCGGCGTTCGAGGCCCGGATGATCCCCGGCTGTGTGCAGCGGCCCCGGTTGCCGTTCGCCGTCGCGGCGAACGGCCCGCGCGGGATGCGGCTCGCGGCGGCCTACGGGCAGCAGTGGGTGACGACGGGGGACCCCAAGCGGTTGGCGACTCCGGAGGACGCGCTCGCTGCCGTCCGGGGCCAGCAGGAACGGCTGGACAAGGCCTGTACGGACGCGGGGCGCGACCCGGCCACGCTCGGCCGGATCCTGCTCACCGGCTTCCTCCCCGAACGCCCGCTCGAATCGGTGGACGCCTTCGTGGACCTGTGCGGGCGCTACGCGGAGGCGGGGATCGGGGAACTGGTGGTGCACCGGCCGATCCCGGAGACTCAGTTCGCCGCAGATGAGGCTGCGTTCCAGCGGATCATCAGCGAAGGGTTGGCACAGGTGCGGGCGCTCTAGTGCAGCGCGTCGGAAGTCCTTTGCCGGTCGCACCGGCTGCCTTGATCACTCTTGGTAGTCGGCGAGGTGGATGAGGGCGGCCGTCTCGAAG